>JXRG01000003.1:0-118217 GCA_000831085.1 Streptococcus sp. DBCMS | reverse complement strand
TTAAACTATTTCATATGATGTCTCTTTTTAAATAATTTCTTTAATATTTATCTTTAAAACCTTATTAAATTTTTCAATTCTACTAAAAATATGGATGCAATTTAATTTCCTTATCAGAGTTTTTCGAAAATATTCTAGGTAAATTGTTTCTGAAATACTTAAAATTTTCCAATTGAGTATTTACATAGAATTTACAACGATGCAAACCATTTTCATTGTCATTAATTTCCATGTCCACTTCAATTTTTAATTCCTCTTTTAAGTTGATAGGAGTTAGTAGGAAACTAAAATACCCACTTCCTCCCTCTCTCTCATCTCCGAAAATAATCTTCTTTGTTTGATGAGGATTTTTTATATATTCATCCATAGCAATATATACCTTGCTCATCTCTTCTTCAAAAATGTAGCATATCTGATAAATTGTTAGATATTTTGTCTTACAATCCAGTCTTATTTCACAAAATTTTTCTGTTTTATCGAACCACTCAGTTCGTAGAACTATATTATCCAATCCCTTTCCTCCGTTCATTCTCCCCTACCCCAACTCCTTAGCTATTCTGCTTTTTTCAAGTTTACCCTTGGCAATTCGTTTCCATAAAACAAGTGGATTCAGACTATAGGATAATCGTAGGAGATAATAATTGATCCATTCGATAAGGGCAAAAAGCTGTATTAGTGTGGCCAAGATAGCCACTTGGACACTCTGGGTGTTCCAGACAATAAAAGGAAATCCTGAAATAAGTAAAACAAGGTCTAGTATTCTGAAACCACCATATAGTTTGGGGACACTACCGCTTCCAAACTGAGGACTCGACAGTCTTCTAATCAAAATCGCCCAATAGATTGAACCTTGAAGCAAAATAAATGTCAGTAAAGATAAAGAATAGAGAATGGTGACTAGACTCTTCCAATCACCAAGCCGATTTTTCAAAAGGAAAAAACAAAACCAAATAGATAGGACGGCTGTGAACTCTCCCAAACAGAGGGACACCAACTCTTTTCTAACTTTCTCTTTTTGTATGTTCATCATTTCCCCCATCTATCTATCATCCTATATCAGAAAAAGCTATTCGAATCATTTTCTAGTCAACATTTCTCAGAATCAAGCTATTCTAAGTATCGAACAGCTCAATCCCTTTAATATCAGTGTAATTCTAAACTTAGAATTGCATTGATATAAATGTTTTGGTGCTATTCTAAGTTTATGAAAAACCTAAATTTTAATTTTAGAAGGATTCTAAAGCTAGAATAAATCAAAAATCACGAGAATGAAGCTATTCGTAGCTTAGAAGAAGCTTTTCTAAACCCCAAACTCACTTTAACTGGTGACACTTACAATTTTTATGATGTGCTTTGAGTTTTTTGCTAGCCCAATCATAGTGACTGGAGGTGCTACTGACAAAGTAGGAACCTAGACTTGTCCCTCCCGTCCACTTATAGACACCTTTGTTAAAGAGTTGGTCATTGCTAAAGCCTTCCATCAACTCTAAAACCTCTTTATGCGATTGCTCTAGTAACCTAGTCGCTTCTTCTAAAGACGTTTTCTGGTGCTTCTTCCAAAAAGCGACATTCATTTCTCCATAAGTTTTCCAATTATAAGGCTCAGGGAGAAAAGGTCTTTCATGTCCCTTTTGATTAGAATGTACCCAGGTCAAAAGTAACTGATGCCATTCATAGAGATGGATCAGGACATCTCTTAGATTTTTATCTCTTTTCCAGTGAGCTTCTTTTTTCTTTTCATCTTTTGAAAAATCAAAAGGAGTCTGTAGTTCCTCTTCACTTAATTTAGATATAAAGTGATTGAGCTTTTCATAGTTTTCCTTAGAGGCTAGCACTAGCTCCTCTTTTGTTCTTGGTCTAGGCATAGGAGTTCTCCCTTCATTTTTAAGTAGAATAAGCTATTTTCTTACTTCATTATACCATAATCAAAAAAGCAGTTCTTCATTTTACGAAAAACCTCTTTTACGAACTATTTTTTATGCTTATTGTCACTAGTTTACATATAAATCTCTAAATCGACCATCCACTTCTGCTATCTGATAGAGCAAGTTGGATAGTTCTTGGTAGTCTTCTTTCAAACATGAAAGGTGGGCTTGGCCAAATAATGTAGCCAATTCCTCTTTTAACCTTGCTCCTTCTGGATCATGGTTTTTTAAGAACTTACTGAGATAGAGATTTCGGACAGCTGCAAGTTTAAAGCTGAAATACTGATGCAATTGTTTTTGCTCGGTATTTAAGCCGTTTTCAGCAACTGCTTTTGCATAGCATTCCAAAATACCGTTTTTGCCATTCAGATATCGGTTCTTCATAATCCTTGCTGTTTCCTGATAGATTTCAGTCTGACTAGGACTCTTGACCTTCTTAAAATTTCCCCACATGGAGTAGGCTCCACGCTTATAGTCAATAGCCTCTGCCTTCCAGGCTTCTAGTATGTCATTAAAAGCAACCTTCATACAGGCAAACCCAGCTGGATCATGCAAATAGAGGTGCTGATGATCAATGCCATACACGGTTACAAAGTGATCCACACCATAAAGGATTGTGTGATTGGGATTGTAGGTCAGATGGCCCATATCAAGAGGTCCCAGTACGACAGGTCCATTGGACAGAAATGTTTCCAACTTACTTTTAACCTCTTCTAAATCTACTTTCACTCCATCTTTTAGATAGAAGTCCTCATAGTCAAACCCTAGTATTTTTAAAGAATGAGAGATGGAAAGATCTGGCATTCCATTATCAAAGAATACTAGAGGGTGTCGTTCATCTTCCTTTACGATACTAGCGCCATTTCCCATCACCATAATTGCCTCTAAAAAATCTGCTTTAAAGTCAAAACCATAGGCGTCGAGTGCCATTGCCAATGAATAGCTATAGCAAAGTGACACATCTCCAAAATACATCTGCATATTCATGCCTCCTTATCTTCTATAAGACTATTATACCGAGATAACTTTAGTCATACCCCATAAAATCAAAACAAAAAATAGGGTATGTTTGCTTTACGGACATGAATTTTCACAATAAAAGACTCTGTAGAGGTTCTTTCTACAGAGTTGGTTTTGCATCTTTATAAAATGTCAGAAAATGATCTAGTCCTTGATTACTGGTATCCAGAGTTCCATTTGATAGTCAGGTGATGACATGTCACCTTCGGTATAGACTTCGAAGTCTGGTGAGCCTGAGTGGCGATAGCCTGTTTCAGGGAAAAAAACCTCCAAGACATATTTCCAAGCATTGTGAATGCTAGCTGGTATAGGGCCTTTAACTGGGACGATAGCATATTCAGCGGCTGGGATATCTTTGAGGAACAGACCTAGCTCTTCTGCTTTCGCTTTATCCACGACATCATAAGCAGCCATATAGTTGATGATTTCACCTTCTTTGACATCCGAACAGATGCCGAAGGATTGGCCACTGCCTAGATTCTCTAGGCTTTCCAAGCTGTGATTGTTATAGAGATTCTCCCAAGCAGACGGGCATTTGCTATTGTCAATAGCTTCCAATAGGACGCCTGCCACAGTAAAAGAAGGTTTCTTTTGAATCTTGATGTCCATGTTCTTTCCTCCTGTAATCTTTAAGGATAATTGAAGCCTAGGAAAAACCCGATAAGGTTTTCCATTTCGAACCTCTGAAGGAGTTGCCCCATGGAATTTCTTAAAGGCTGCACTGAAGGCGTCCGCAGAGTCGTAGCCATATTTCATTGCTATGTCAATGACTTTCTCAGTACTTTCCCGTAAGTCTGTTACTGCTTCTGACAACCTGCGATTGCGCAAATATTCTGCCAAGGTCATATCAGCAAGGATAGAAAAGAGTCTACTAAAGAGAGGATAAGAATAGCCTGATAGCTGCTGAAATCTTTTCATATCCACTTCTCCAGTCAGCTGCTCCTCCAAATAATCCATGGTTTGGTTGAATTGATGCATCATATTCGTTTCTTCTTACCTCCACAAGATACAAAAGTCCTTAAAAGCAAAGTGAAAATAGAAAAATTGACGCTAGAGCTTCTAGTCCTAAAAATTTTTTCTTTTTCGAACAGCTTTTAGGCCCGTGTTCAATTCTATCTATAGTCTATCAGATATCAGATACTTCCGCCCTAGAATCTTTGTACAAGATTTAAAGGTGTAAATTTCTATAACTTATCCTTTAATTTCTCAACAAAGAGATAGGCTGCTGGGCAGGTCAAAGTATTCTTAATCGTCAAATGGTTAATTTGATGGATCTTCTTACGGTCTGTATGGGGAAATTCCCGGCAGGCCTTTGGACGAACATCATAGATAGAACAGAGATTGTCTCCACCTAAAAAGGGGCAAGGCATGGATTTGAAAACCTTATCTCCATCTTCATCAACTTGTAAAAACTCTGCTTCAAAGGCTGGTAATTTCATCTTAAAATACTTGGCGATACGTGTAATATCGGCTTCTTTAAAGTCAGGTCCCAATGTCTTGCAACAGTTAGCACATGCAGTGCAATCAATCTCAGAAAAAACTTCTTCGTGAATTTGCTGGGCTATCTTATCTAAGTTTTTAGGAGGTTTTTTCTTTAGATTAGCTAACACTTTGCGGTGCTCCTTCTGCTTTTGTAAGGCTAGCTGATGGTAATACTCAATATCAATTTCTTTAGACATAATTTCTTTCTAATTCAAGTGTTTTTGTCTATTATACCATAAACCATTTTCTATTTTTTACCTTTGAACACAAAAAAGCCCTTCGGATAAAATCCGAGGGGCTTAAAACGTTGTTAAATCAACGATTATTTTTTAAGGTTGTAGAATGATTTCAATCCACGGTATTCAGCTACTTCACCAAGTTGGTCTTCGATACGAAGCAATTGGTTGTATTTAGCGATACGGTCTGTACGTGAAAGTGAACCAGTCTTGATTTGTCCTGCGTTAGTTGCAACTGCGATATCAGCAATTGTTGAATCTTCAGTTTCACCTGAACGGTGTGATACAACTGCAGTGTAACCAGCTTCTTTAGCCATTTCGATAGCTTCGAAAGTTTCAGTAAGAGTACCGATTTGGTTAACTTTGATAAGGATTGAGTTAGCAGCACCTTCTTGGATACCACGTGCAAGGTAGTCAGTGTTTGTTACGAAGAAGTCGTCACCAACAAGTTGTACTTTCTTACCAAGACGTTCAGTAAGAGCTTTCCATCCATCCCAGTCGTTTTCATCCATACCATCTTCGATAGTGATGATTGGGTATTTGTTAACCAATTCTTCAAGGTAGTCAATTTGTTCAGCAGATGTACGAACAGCAGCGCCTTCACCTTCAAATTTAGTGTAGTCGTAAACTTTGCGTTCTTTATCGTAGAATTCTGATGATGCACAGTCAAATCCGATAAATACGTCTTTACCTGGAACGTATCCAGCAGCTTCAATCGCAGCAAGGATAGTTTCAACACCATCTTCAGTTCCTTCGAAACGAGGAGCGAATCCACCTTCGTCACCTACGGCAGTTTCCAAACCACGTGATTTAAGGATTTTCTTAAGAGCGTGGAAGATTTCAGCACCGTAACGAAGAGCTTCTTTAAATGTTGGTGCACCAACTGGCAAGATCATGAACTCTTGGAAAGCGATTGGAGCGTCAGAGTGAGAACCACCGTTGATGATGTTCATCATTGGAGTTGGAAGAACTTTAGTGTTGAATCCACCAAGGTAGCTGTAAAGTGGGATTTCAAGGTAGTCAGCAGCAGCGCGAGCTACAGCAATAGACACACCAAGAATTGCGTTTGCACCCAATTTACCTTTGTTAGGAGTACCGTCAAGTGCGATCATAGCACGGTCGATAGCTTGTTGGTCACGTACATCGTAGCCGATGATTGCTTCAGCGATGATGTTGTTTACGTTGTCAACAGCTTTTTGTGTACCAAGACCACCGTAACGAGATTTGTCACCGTCGCGAAGTTCAACTGCTTCGTGTTCACCAGTAGAAGCTCCTGATGGAACCATACCACGTCCGAAAGCACCTGATTCAGTATAAACTTCTACTTCAAGTGTTGGGTTACCGCGTGAGTCTAGGACTTCGCGAGCGTAAACATCAGTAATAATTGACATTTTTTACTCTCCTTTGAGTTAAATTTTTTACACCTCTATGATACCTTAAAAACAAGCGTTTTTCAAGAAAAAACGTTATCTTTGTGCAAATTTTCCTTAACTTTATAAAGTAATCGCTTTCACAACTTCCTATTTATCCACTTGAAATTATCAACTTGTTTGAATATGAAATCGTTATAACCTTTATTAATATTAATCAAAATAATAATTCATATATGTCGACTAAACAAGTTCTACATTTAATTTTACAAGTAATTTAAAATATATGTCACAAGTGTTAGTATTTTACAATTCCATATCAAATAGTTTATTCACTTTAAAAATTGAGTTAAATTTGATACTATACTATAAGAAAAATATTAAGGAGACCAAAAATGAAGAAGAAATTCTTATTAATTGTTTTATTTATATCAGTTATTTTACTTACTGCCTGTGCTAATAATAGTAGTAAGGTTGTAGAGAAGAACAGTGATGGTACTTCAACTATTACTTATACTGATGGTAGTGTAATTGGAACAAACGGTAAAGATTTTACATTTTTACAAGAAGACGGTTCATCAATTATTTATCTCGACAACGACAAGACCTATCAGTACCATGGTACTGACGGTAGTTTTGTCTCAAAGGATAGTGGTGGCTCTTATACAATTCAACTTCCTTCTGATGACAATGTCATCCTCTATGCAAATGGTTCCTATTTAATTAATAATGCAGATGGGAGTTCCGAAACAGGTTCAAGTAAAGAAGAACTTAATAAATACTTGATTTCTAAAAATTTCACTGTATTTTCTGATCTTGATAAAAAAGTTGCAGACATTGTAGATTACGTAAAGAAAAATAACTAGATCATCTTATCTCTTTCATATTTTGAAGGAGATTTTATTTTGGAATTCAACTTGAATTATGGTAAAATCAAACTATGACAGATTTATCAAAACAACTACTAGAAAAAGCTCATGGTGGGCCAAAATTAAACCCTGACGAACAACGCCGCTACCTCGGCACTTTCGAGGAAAGAGTTCTTGGCTACGCGGATATCAGTACTGCCAATAGTCCTGAATTAGAACATGGATTTTTCTCTATTTTAGAGGATTTTCAAGAAAAGGTAGAGGCACTTTTTGTGAAGATTTCACCAACTATCGAGTTTGACAAACAGGTCTTTTACTTAAAACAAGCAAAGGAAAGCAACTGCCAGGCGACTATTGTTTCAGACGATCATATCACCTCTCCTTTCGGTCTTGTCATTCACACAAATGAACCTGTTCAAGTAGACGAAAAGGACCTCAGACTTGCTTTCTCAGACCTCTGGGAAGAGAAAAAGGCAGAGGCTCCTAAAAAATCCATCTGGAAAAAATGGTTTGGTTAATCCTTCCTCAAATTTAATAAATGACCAATATTAGTAGCTGTGTGCTCCAAGTAGAGACTTGCATTTTTCAAACTCTCTTCCAAAGGTTCACTTTTCTCTAAAATGGAAAAGACGGCTTGTATATTTTCGAATGGTAGGGGAGGCAAATCCTCAGAAAGACTACCGCAAATAGCGATAACAGGAACTCCCTTAGGGGTTCTTTTTGCTACTCCGATTGGAGCTTTCCCAGCGAAGCTTTGGCTATCCAGTCTGCCTTCTCCAACGATAACCAAGTCAGCATCTGAAACTTTCTCGTCAAAGTCAATCAAATCTAAACAAGTGTCAATCCCAGATACGATACTGGCCTCAGCAAAGGCACAGAGTCCAGCAGCAATGCCACCGCCAGCTCCTGCTCCCTTCAATAACAGGGTTGAAGGTGAGAATTTTTCATAGAACCGCTGTATAGCCAAATCTACTCTTTCAAATAAACCAGAATTCAAGCCCTTTTGTTTTCCAAATGTGTAGGTTGCACCTTGATGACCACATAAAGGGCTCACGACATCTGCTAAAATGAGGATTTTCACATCTTCAGGAATTCTATACAACTCGCTATCTGAAACTGACTCGAACTCAAGCAATGTCTGACCGCAAGCAGGCAATTCTTTTCCCTTCTTATCATAAAAACGATAACCTAAACCAGCAGCAATGCCTATCCCACCGTCATTACTAGCCGTACCACCAACTCCGATATAGATTTCTTTCATCCCTTGATCAATAAGATGGCGAATCAACTCTCCAATACCTCTGGTTTGGATGCGAAGAGGATTTCGTTTCTCCCGCGGAATCTTCCCAAGACCAACCAAGTCAGCAACTTCAAAGAGCGCTATTTGACCTTTTTGAAAGTAACGCATTGCTTCATTTAGACCAAAAGGTCCCGTAACCTCTTGCCATTTTTCTTCGAGTTCAAGAGAATGTCGAATAGCATCTACAGTTCCTTCCCCACCATCACCAACAGGACAGAGCAGACATTCTATATCCGCTATTGACTGTTTGAAGCCTTTTTTTATAGCTTGAGCGACCTCTTCTGCTGTCAAACTTTCTTTAAAAGAATCAGGTGCAATTACAATTTTCATAGTCCCCTCTCATTCTAAGAAATCAATCAAAGGAAGAACTTCCAAAAAATCCCTCGTATCTACATGACAAGCTATCTCTGCTTTTACGACCTCCTTGGCACAAAAGGCTATACCGTGTCCTGCTGACTTTAACATCAAGAGGTCATTAGCCCCATCACCGATAGCAATCGTTCTTTCTTTGGGAAGTTCTAATTTCTTTCTCCATTTCTCAAGAGTAGCTTGTTTTTCTTGGGCTGTAACAATTTCACCAACTGATTTTCCTGTTAAAAAACCGTCTTTGACTTCTAACTGGTTGGCAGAGAAATAGGAGATACCAAGGGATTCTGCTAATCTCTCAACTATTGGTGCAAACCCACCAGAAACTAGACCGACTAGAATGCCCTTCTTTTGAAGTACGGAGATAAATTCTTGAGCATTCTTGGACAGATGAATGGATTTGAAGACAGTATCAAAGACCGAAACCGGAAGGCCTTTTAACAAAGCCACTCTTGCTCTTAAACTTGTTTCAAAATCCAATTCACCTCGCATTGCCTGGTTTGTAATCTGCGATATTTCTTCTTCGCAACCTGCTTCTCTTCCCAAGAAATCAATCACTTCTTCTAGGATTAAGGTTCCATCAACATCCATGACACAGAGCCCCATTACTTGAGTCATCAGTTCTCCTCTCTAAACAGCCCAAAAATCGTATGAAGTCATCATACGATTTTATCTATTAGTTGACTAAACTATGGTACAAGTCCAGGTAAGATTTACTGGCTGTATCCCATGAGAAATCGCATTCCATAGCTTGTTTTTGTAGATTTCTCCAAACGTCCGGCTGGTACTTATAAACATCCAAGGCTGTTTGGAAACTCCAGTTGAGCCAGTAAGGTGTTAAATTATCAAAGCTAAATCCAGTACCAGTTCCTTCGATTGGATTGAAGGATTGAACCGTATCACGCAAGCCACCCACTTCATGAACCAATGGTAGAGTTCCATAACGCATAGCCATCATTTGTGACAAGCCACATGGTTCAAAACGACTTGGCATGAGGAAGAGGTCACAAGCTGCATAAATTTCTTGAGCGAGCTTGACGTCAAAAGTGATATTTGCTGATAGTTTGTCAGGATAGACTTGCGCAAACCAGGAGAAGGAATGTTCAAAAGCTGGGTCACCTGTTCCTAAAAGGACTATTTGAACGTCCTCTTGTAAGAAACGATGCAAGCTTTCTACGACAACATCAAAACCTTTTTGGCGTGTCAATCGAGAGACAATCCCGACTAGAGGAACATCTGCTCGCACTGGTAACCCAACTCTCTCTTGCAATTTTGCTTTGTTTTGAGCTTTTCCAGACAAATCTTCCTTATCAAAATGATAGTCTAAAAGTGGATCTGTTTGAGGATTATAAAGATCTGCGTCAATACCATTGACAATACCTGAAACCTTACCTGACTCCATGCGAAGAATCTGGTCCAAACCGCAACCAAACTGACTGGTCATAATCTCGTGTGCATAGCTAGGAGAAACGGTTGAGACACGATCCGCGTAGAGAATCCCTGCTTTCATCCAGTTGAGACAATCATTCCAGCGAAGGGTACCATCAGCATAGCGTTCAAACCCAACACCGAACAAATCCCACAACATTCCTTCAGAAAATTGACCTTGAAATTCCAAATTATGAATAGTTAAAACCGTTCTGATTCCTTGATATGCTTGAATCCAATGGTACTTTTCTTTTAACAAGAAGGGAATCATGGCTGTATGGTAATCATGAACATGGAGAAGGTCAGGGATAAAGCCGATGCGTTCCATGGCTTCAAGAGCAGCCAGTTGGAAAAAGGCAAAGCGTTCACCATCGTCAAAATCACCGTACACATGACCACGGAAGAAATAATACTGATTATCAATGAAGTAGAAAGTAACCCCATTCAAGACCGTTTTCTTAATACCACAGTACTGTCTACGCCATCCTACACTAACTTCAAAGTGGAGAACATCCTCTATCTGGTCTCCAAACTTAGCTTCTACCATATCATAGTAAGGCAAGAAAACTGCAACTTCGTGCCCCGCTTTTACAAGTGATTTGGGAAGTGCGCCAATGACATCGCCCAAACCACCTGTTTTTGAAAAGGGGGCTCCTTCTGCCGCTACAAATAAAATTTTCATGAATAAATGTCCTCTGTTACTGTTTCACCCTTCTTCACTACAACTGGATGTTCTGCTGTTCCTCGAATGACAACACCGTCCGCAACTTCAACACCTTTGTCTAGGATGGCATATTCAACTTGAGCACCTTGACCAATCACAACTCGAGGGAATAAAATGCTGTCTTTCACCACACTATCTTTGTGAACATAAATGTTACGAGATAGGACTGACTGAACTACTTCACCCTCAATGATACTACCAGAAGCAAACTGAGAAGTACTTACTTTTGAAGTATTCGCATAGTAGGTTGGTTCTTCATTCTTAACTTTGGTATAAATTTTTTGATTTGGTGAGAAAAGAGAGTAGAATTTTTTAGATTCAAGCATATCGATATTTGCTTGATAATAGGACTGAACAGAATGAATGTTCGCTAAGTAGCCTGTGTATTCGTAAGCAAAAGCTCCTTCTTTTGCAGCTAAATCGCGAAGAACATAGCGCAGCTTTTCAGGATATTCTTTCTGAGCTTCTTCTTCAAGTCGTTCAATCAACCAAGGAGTATCCACAACAAAGATATCTGTAGACATGTTGAAGAGTTCATCCGTAGATTTGTTATCAAAGAGTTTGTGCGAACGAACATGGTCAGTTTCATCAATTTCTAAGATAGCATTCACATCTGAAATGTCTTTCTTCGGAAGTTTCTTATATACAACTGTGATCGGACCTTTCGTTGTATTGTGTAGGTGGAAGACTTGATTCAAGTCAATATTCACCAGCACATCGCAGTTAATCGAAACGGTTTGGTTTGAACCTGAACGTTTCAAGTAGGTAAGAAGCTGTTGGTAATACTCTTTTCCAACTGTACTGCTTTCAACACGAGTATTGTAAATTCCTAGATAGTAGTGACTTAGAAGGGTGGACAAGCCCCACTCACGACCTGAACGGATATGGTCGAATACAGAGCTGATATTATCTTGTTGGAAAATACCAAAGATACTACGAACACCTGCATTTGCAAGACTGGAAAGGGGGAAGTCAATCAAACGGTATTTCCCACCGAAAGGCAAGCTAGCCACCGGACGGTGTTCTGTTAACGTTGACATATCATGAAAACCAACTGTGTTTCCTAAAATGGCTGAATATTTATCAATCTTCATCTGTTGCTACCCCCACTACTTCATTGTATCCTACTACTTGTACTTCGTCAGTTCCATCAATCTCTACGCCGTCTGCAATAATGGCACCTTCACCAATAATAGCACGAGTAATCTTTGCTCCATGGCCAATAATAGCCCCACTCATGATGACAGAATCAACGACCTCGGCTCCTTCACGTACTTGTGCTTCTGTTGAAAGAATCGAACGTTTTACAGTTCCATCTACAAAACAACCATCCACGACCAATGAATCTTCAACGTGTGCATGTGCTCCAAAGTAGTTGGGTGGTGAGATCAAGTTTCTTGAGTAAATTTTCCACTGACGATTACGGCTATCCAAGGCATTCTCTGGTGAAATATACTCCATATTGGCTTCCCAAAGTGACTCAATCGTACCAACGTCTTTCCAGTATCCATTAAATTCATAAGCATAGACACTTTCACCGGACTCGAGATAGTTAGGGATAACGTTCTTACCAAAGTCTGACATATCCACATTGCTCTTTTCAGCAGCAACAAGCATATTGCGAAGTCGTTTCCAGTCAAAAATATAAATCCCCATAGAAGCCTTTGTAGACTTAGGTTGCGCAGGTTTTTCTTCGAATTCAACGATACGGTTATTGGCATCTGTATTCATGATACCGAAACGGCTAGCTTCTTTGAGAGGTACGTCTAGGACAGCTACTGTCAAACTGGCATTATTATCCTTATGGGACTGAAGCATATCATCGTAGTCCATCTTGTAGATGTGGTCACCAGAAAGAATCAAAACATACTCAGGATTAACACTGTCGATGTAGTCAATGTTTTGGTAGATAGCGTGACTAGTCCCTTCAAACCAACGGTTTCCTTCGCTGGCTGAATAAGGTTGTAAGATAGAGACACCTGAATTGATACCATCCAATCCCCAGCTAGAGCCATTTCCGATATGGTTATTCAAAGCAAGAGGTTGGTACTGAGTAATCACACCAACATTATGGATTCCAGAGTTTGCACAGTTGGAAAGAGCAAAGTCAATGATACGGTAGCGCCCACCGAATTGCACTGCCGGTTTGGCAATGCTTTGAGTGAGTTTTCCGAGACGAGTTCCTTGCCCACCCGCAAGGATCAAAGCTAGCATTTCATTCTTCATTTTCTACTCCTTTATAAAGACATGTGAACGTTAAAATCGAAAGAAGGTCGGAAGTCAAACTTTTTATAAAAATAATAGGAAATCCATTTCTCTTGTGTTTCAAGTCCAATACAAGTAAATCCGTTTTTAAAATCTAAAAAATTATAATCATCAGTCCATTATTCTTTTTTCTTGGTTGGTTTCAAACGACGCTTGATCTTCCAGATGCTTACCCCCATAGCAGGCAGGGTAAAGGTCAAAGTCTGCTCATAATCTTTCCATAAGCCTTCTTGAGTCTGAACTGTTTGATTGTGCTCTTTCCACACACCTCCCCATTCTTCTAGTTCTGTATTCCAAACTTCTTCGTAAATACCTGCAACAGGTAAACCAATCGTAAAGTCCTTACGTTCAACTGGTGCCATATTAAAGACACAGACTAATATTTCGTCCTTCTTGCCCTTACGAATAAAGGAAAGGACACTCTGATCTCTATTATCAGCATCGATAATCTCAATACCATCATAACTAGTATCAATTTCCCAAAGACAACGATGCTCTTTATAGAATTGATTCAGTTGTGAAGTGAAATGCTTCATCTTGGCATTCATCGGATCTTCTAGATTAGACCATTCCAACTGCTCCTCAGACTTCCACTCGAGGAATTGCCCGTACTCACTACCCATGAACAAGAGTTTCTTACCTGGATGGCAAATTTGATAAGTGTAGAGATTGCGCAGACTAGCGAACTGATTGTAGCGATCCCCCCACATCTTATGCATCATACTCTTCTTACCATGAACTACTTCATCATGTGAGAAAGGTAAGAGATAGTTTTCATTAAAAACATACATAAAGCTGAAAGTCACAAGATTAAAGTCATACTTGCGATAAATTGGATCTTCCTCGTAAAAACGGAGGATATCATTCATCCAGCCCATATTCCATTTATAGTCAAATCCAAGGCCGCCCATTTCTTTCATACCAGTAATCTTTGTCGCTGATGAACTTTCTTCTGCAATCATCATGATATCTGGATGAGCTAACTTAACAACTGTATTCAAACGTTGAAGGAAATAATAACCCTCGTAATTAAGGTTTCCACCGTCTTTGTTTGGAGTCCAAGGAGCATTATCATAATCTAGATACAGCATATTGCTCACTGCATCGACCCGAATACCATCTAAGTGGTAAAAATCAATCCAAAATTTAATACTTGAAATCAAGAAAGACTGGACCTCATTTTTCCCGAGGTCAAAATTCAGCGCACCCCAACCATAGTTATGAGCCTTGTTGTGATCTTGGTATTCAAAAGTTGGTGTTCCATCATAATATGCCAAGGCATCATCGTTAATAGTGAAATGACCCGGAACCCAGTCTACGATAACACCGATATTATTTATATGACACTCTTCAACGAAATCTTGGAATTCCTCAGGTCTGCCATAGGAATGTTCAAAAGCAAAGTAACCCATAAGCTGATAGCCCCAGCTCAATCCAAGTGGGTGTGCCATTAAAGGCATGAACTCAATATGTGTATAGTTCATCTCAACCAAGTATGGAATCAACTCGTCCTTCAGTTGCGAAAAAGTATAGGGACTACCATCTGGATTTCTCTTCCAAGATCCTGCATGGGCCTCGTATATATTAACTGGTCTCTCGAAAAATCCCAAACGTTTGCGACGTGCTAGCCAAAGACCATCTTTCCATTTCTTTTCACGGATATTGGTCAGAACTGCTCCTGTACCCGGTCTAGCTTCAAAATAAACTGCCAACGGATCAATCTTCATAATCTGGTGACCATTTGCACGCGTGATATGATATTTATAAATCTGACCTTCCTGAGCCTGACTAGTAAAGACTTCCCAAACACCTGCTTCATTACGAACCATAGGAATTTGATTCTCAACCCAATTAGTAAAATCCCCAACTAGATGAACTGCTTGTGCATTTGGTGCCCAAACCCTAAAGGTATAGCCTATTTCTCCGTTTTTCTCCTCTCTATGCGCTCCTAAATAATGCTGGAGGTGAAAGTTCTCACCTGTAGTAAAGGTTCTTAATGCTTCTTGATTATTCATTCAATCCCCTTTCTTTTGTAAGCGTTTTCTATAATTCTATTATACACTCTTTTAAGATAACTTTCAAGTAATTTACGAAGGAAATCATATTTTTTTATGAAAGCCTTCAAAAAATTACCTAGCATTTTAAAAAAGATATCCTGAAAATAGAACACGAAACAATTTCCATATATTTTTTTAGTATAATACCAAAATATTCGTTTTTTATCAATTTATAACTGTATTTTTAGTAAAAAATAAAATCAGGAAGGTAATTTCCTAATTTTATAAATTATTTCATATCAAAAACAATGGATTTGACATTTGTCATCGCTTCGATACTATATTTAATTCCTTGTACTCCTGCACCAGAACCCTTTACACCAAGAAATGGGAAATTATCTGGTCCACGTTGTGTTTTATTATTAATATGAACGGTTCCAACTTCAAGTTTTTCAGCAATTTCAAATGCCTTCTTAAAGTCATTTGTAAAGACTGAAGATTGAAGACCGAATTCTGATTCATTAGCAATTTCTACCGCTTCATTAGCATCTGAAACTCGAATAATTGGGAGAACAGGTCCAAATGGTTCTTCCCAGGCTAATTTCATATCTCTCGTGACATAATCAAAAAGTCCTGGCCAAATGAGATTATTCTCACGTTTGATTGGGCTGAGCGCTTTGGCTCCTTTTTCCTGAGCATCTTCAATCAATCCCCAGATGAAATCAGCTGAAGCATTGTCAATAACAGGTGTGATATCTGCATTGTCAAATGGATCACCGACTGTTAGCTTAGCAACTTCAGTCTGGAGCAATTCAGCCAATCTGTCTGCTACGCTTTCCACAACCAAAACACGTTTGATAGCGGTACAACGCTGACCAGAGTAGCTAAAGGCACCACCTACGATTTGCTTAGCTACATTTTCTAAATCTGCATCTTCTAAGACAATTGCTGCATCTTTCCCACCAAGCTCCAGCATAATCGGGCGCATACCAGCCAAACGACCGATACGCTCACCAATAGGTGTTGAACCTGTAAAGTTAATGAAGTTCACTTCCTTGTGTTCAATGATGTAGTCCCCTATCTCAGAACCACGTCCAGTGATGGTGTTAAAGACACCTGCTGGGATTCCGGCTTCGTCAAATGCTTTAGCTAGCAAGAGACCAGAAATAGATCCTTGTGTTGGTGGTTTAAACATAACGACATTTCCTGCAATCAAGGCCGGAGCAATCTTAGATCCAGAAAGGTTGACTGGGTAGTTAAATGGCGCGATAGCTAACACAACTCCAACTGGCTCACGACGAACAACGGCTAGTTTATTTTTACTTGCAGCTTCAAAACCGCCACCCTCCATTGCTTGTCCAGTGATACGGAGACCTTCCTCGGCAGCAAAACGAATCAATTCTGCTGTACGTACTACTTCTCCAATGGCTGCTTTAATCCCTTTTGCAACCTCCTTAGCAAGAATTGTACCAATTTTTTCTTTATCTCGTTCCAAAATGTCTGCTGTCTTATGCAAATAAGCTGCACGCTCAACTGGTGCTAAATCACGCCATGCTGGGAGAGATGCACGCGCTGCTTTCATAGCCTCATCTACTTCAGCCTGACTCATAGCTGGTACTGTCCCCAACTTTTCCTGATTGACGGGAGAATAGATGGCAATTTCATTCTCTGATGATTTCCATTTTCCATTCACTAAATTCTGATAATTTGTCAAATTCTCTTCCTCCTGAAAATGATTAAAACTTATTTTATCAAATTTTCAGAAAATTACAACCCCTTTTTGGAAAATATTGATATTTTTTTCACAAACTTGATTCTTCAAATTATTTGAAATTTATTCCTATTAGATATTGGTTTTTCAATAAAAATCAAAAAAGGTCTAGTTTTAACTAAACCTTTTTGCTGCATTTACTATGAAAGTACCTTCAAGACTGCAACGCTGATATCATCAATCACATTAGACTCTTGAGAACGACTATTGGACACCAGCATTTCAAGATTTCCCGCATTTTCAAAGTAGAAGGAAGCTCCTTTAGCATTGAATACCACCAATAAGTGCTCTGCTCCACCGTGAATTTCGTAAACAATCCACCCACTATTTTCAGCAGCTGTATGGACGAAGACATGACGATAAACTTCTTCGTATGTAGGATAAGAGAAAGCACGCGTTTGTGTTTTTAGACGAATAATCTGGCGAATAAAGTCAATGCTCTCTTGTCTCTCATTGATTAAATCCCAGTTGACCTGGTTGACACTATCTGGAGCATTGTAGCTGTTCATGGCCCGTTCTCTATCTGCCGGAGTCAGCTCGCCATTTTCTCTAGTAGCAAGGAGTTTGGTGCGACCAAATTCTTGCCCCAGCTCTATAAAGGACATCCCTTGCATAAGAATGCTCATCGCTGTTGCTGTCTCAACCTGACGCATAATCTTATCTGAACTGTGATCTGGATGAAGGGTTACTAACAAATCATGCAAGTTGTAATTATCATGGGCTTCCACGTAGTTAAGAACTTGGTTTGGACTAAGATATGAACCCAACTCTCGGCTACCAAGAATAGCTTTGGCTACAATCGGTTCTGTAGCTGCACCACTAACAAATCCTGCCTTGATTGAGCCATAAACTTCTCCTCCTTTGATGGCATCACGCTGATCATCATTGAAGAATCCAATATTTGGCATCTGGTAGGCATTGTCCTTCTTGGCCTTGTCATAAGGTGCAAGACCGGTCCCCATATCCCAACCTTCTCCATAAGTGATAATACGAGGATCAACTTCATCCAGTGCCCAACGAATTGCCTGCATGGTTTTGATATCGTGAATTCCCATCAAGTCGAAACGGAAACCGTCAATATTGTATTCTTTTACCCAATAAAGGAGTGAGTCAATCATATACTTGCGGTACATTTCGTGTTCGCTTGCGGTTTCATTTCCTACACCTGTGCCGTTTTGGAAGGTTCCATCTGGATTCATACGATAGTAATAATCAGGAACAGTTGTTTGGAAAGGTGCATCGACCGTTGAGAAGGTATGGTTGTAAACGACATCCATAATGACACCGATTCCCGCATCATGATATGCCTGAATCATGGTCTTGAGGTCTCGAATAACCTGTCCAGGATCATCTGGATTGCTAGAGAAACTTGGTTCTGGTGCATTGTAGTTTTGAGGATCATAGCCCCAGTTATAGGTTACATTTCCATCCTCATCATATTCCTTATGGCGATCAAAGATTGGTTGAAGCTGAACATAATTACAGCCGAGTTCTTTGATATAGTCAAAGGCTGTTGCTTGACCATACTGGTTAACCGTTCCAGTCTGGGCAGCCCCAAGGAAGGTTCCTCGAAGATTTTCTGGAACTCCAGATGTCGGCGATTTTGTAAAATCACGAATGTGCATCTCACAGATAACGGCTTTACATGGATTTTCCAAACGCCAAGGAGCGTCTGTCCCATGTTTGACTTTAAATCCTTCTACCTGTCTATCTTGCTGAGAGAGAATTACGGAACGTTTCCCGTCAGGACTTGTAGCGATAGTGTAAGGATCTCGTATCAAAGTCTGGTGGTGCGGAAACTCAATCTGATACTGATAAGCTTTACCTGCAAGATTTTCATCCAGGTCTACACTCCAAACACCAATGGTATTGTACTTATGACTGTATGAATAGCTATTCCCTCGCTTTAGATTAAAGGTTTTCCAAATCGGCGCGTCGTTACTTGTATTTTCATAAACGACCACTTGGACTGCTGTAGCTGTTGGAGCCAGAGTTTAAAGCTTGTCTGGTAGTCTGAGATACTATACCCCAACTCTCCTTGGTATCCCCAATGATGATCAAAACTTTCACTGTGAAAAGCTTTATCAAAAGCAAACGGGTTTCGATCTTTATAGTAAGGACTTGCAATGGCTGGATTTTCTGAATAATAAACCGTCTCATCACCATCTAAGATCCAAACCTCAGTCAACAGTGGATAATAGTTAAAACGTAGGAGATAATCTTTTGTCTTTCCATCTATTCCGACAGAAAAGGTCAGAGTATCGAGCCTTTCTGCACTTGTAACTGTAAAGGAGAATTTTGCTCCAAAATAGTCATTTTCATAATACAAATTTTCTTTAACATCTGCCTGTTTTCTACTGAATGAACAAGCGGCATAATCCCCATTCTTTCGGTGAAAATGGATGACTACAGGGTAACTATACATTTCTTTTCCTAATTTCTAATTTCAATTTTAATTTTTAAAGTCATGCTGAAGAATTTAGCGGGAATTTCAGCACAATAGAGAATAGTTTTAATAGATATAAAAACACATCAGGAGAGATAGTTCCAGACTATCTGACATCTAGTTATCAACTATTCTTTACAAACTTTCTAGCCAGGCCTCATCTCGAACTTCGATACCAAGCTCCTGTGCTTTTTGGAGCTTGCTTCCTGCATCTGCTCCTGCTACGACAAGATTCGTTTTCTTAGATACACTGCCTGTAACTTTGGCACCAAGGCTTTCGAGTTTGCTTTTGGCTTCTGAGCGCGTGAGACGTTCCAATTTCCCCGTGAGTACAACGGTCAAACCTGACAAGGCCGCATCTGCCACTACTGTCTGTCCTTTGTAGTCCAGATTGACTCCAGCTTCTTTCAACTCGTCTAAGAGAATCTTCGACCCTTCTGTAGCAAAATAAGTCTGAAGACTTTGTGCAATTACACTACCCAAGCTTTCAATACTTGCTACTTCCTCTGGATCAGCTTGGGCTAGATTTTCAATAGAATGGAAATGTTGGAGCAAAAGTTGGCTAGCCTTACTTCCGACATGGCGAATTCCCAGACCAAACAAGAGTTTTTCAGCAGAGTTTTCCTTGGATGCTTGAATGGCCTGATACAGTTTAGAAGCAGACTTTTCCTTGACACCTTCTAAAAGGAGAAAATCGTCTTCTTTCAAACGGTAAATATCCGCCACATCCTTGACTAGATTGGCAACAAAAAGTTTTTCAACGATAGATGGACCAAGTCCTGTAATATTCATAGCATCTCGAGAGGCAAAGTGAATCAGACCTTCCATGATTTGAGCTGGACAGCGAGGATTGATACAACGAAGAGCCACTTCATCTTCAAAATGAAGTAATTGATTGTCACAACTTGGACAATTAGTCGGAATATCTAGTTTTTCTTCAGAAACACGCTTGGACTCTACCACACGCAAAACAGCAGGGATGATATCTCCAGCCTTATAAACGATAACCGTATCATCTTTGCGGATATCCTTTTCAGCGATATAATCTACATTATGCAAGGTTGCACGGCTAACAGTTGTCCCAGCAAGCTGAACAGGTGTTAGATTGGCAGTTGGAGTCACAACACCCGTACGACCTACTGTCCAGTCAACTGAAAGGAGCTGGGCTTCTTTTTCTTCAGCGGGAAATTTATAGGCGACTGCCCACTTAGGTGCTTTAACGGTAAAACCGAGTTCTTCTTGACCTGCTAGGTCGTTAACCTTGATGACCACCCCATCGATATCGTAAGGCAGTTTCTCCCGTTCTTGTCCTACTTCTTGGATAAAATCCCATACCTCATCTATACTTTGAGCCAATATTCGTTTAGGATTAACTACAAAACCAAGCTGTTCAAGATGCTCCAAGACTTTTTCTTGACTATCACGAGTAGAAGGGCTGGCTTCTTGATAGAGGAAAGTCGCAAGATTGCGTTTGGCCACTACTGCTGTATCCAGCTGACGGAGGGTTCCTGCAGCTGCGTTACGAGGATTAGCAAATTCAGGCTCTCCATTTTCTTGGCGAGCTTGGTTGACCTGGTCAAATGAAGCGCGTGGCATGTAACACTCTCCACGAACAGTGATATCAAGTTCTTCTGGCAAGGTCAAAGGAATGTCCTTGACACGCTTGAGGTTCTCTGTGATATTTTCACCAACAGAACCATCCCCACGTGTCGCACCGACTACCAAAATTCCCTTTTCATACGTAAGCGAGATAGACAAACCATCGATTTTCAGCTCACAAATATAGGTCGGTTGGGGTAATTCCTTTCGAACACGCGCATCAAAAGCTTCTAACTCTTCACGTGAAAAAGCATCCTGCAAACTATAAAGAGGATACTGATGACTGTATTTTTCAAAACCATCTAAAACCTTACCACCAACACGATGGGTCGGACTGTCCGCTAAAACTTGATCCGGATAGGCAGCTTCCAATTCGACCAACTCTCGGTAGAGGCGATCATACTCACTATCTGAAACCGAGGGATTGTCACTCGTATAGTACTCAGTCGCATAGCGGTTAAGTAAGGCAACTAACTCATTCATTCTTTCATTCATATTCCCATTTTACCACAAAGCAAGCCCTCCTCACAATAGAGAAGGACTGAAAAATGATTCGTAGTGAAATATTTTCTAAAAAAAGAAATTATAACTCTTTTTTAAAATGACTTCGCACGTAAATGAGGGAGAAACAAGACAGGATGATAACACCGCTTCCAATTATCAGAAAAGAAGAGAGATGGACACTTGGTAGCACCGTCATAAGGCCTTTTGCAATCGGCATAAATAGGATGGCTAAGGTAAAAATGGTGCTTAGGACTCTCCCCAAGTATTCCCCCTCAACCTTGGTTTGTACCTGAGTAAAAAAGTGAATATTAAAAATCGTCATAAACAGTTCACAAACTAAATTTCCAGAAAAGGAAAGAAAAGCTGGTAGTGGTAATCCCATCATAAAAACTCCAACTCCAGTCAAGGCCAATAAAATCAAAAGATTATAAACACTTGCCTTTATTTTACTAGCTAGAAGAGCTCCGATAATCGAACCAATAGCGCCCATAGTCAAAATAGTTGCATAAGCTCCTTCTACCCCGTATAGTCGATTTGAAAAAGGGAGGAGAAATTCAAAAGCTGCAAAAAAGAAATTAACACTGGAAGCTACTACCAAAAGGAAAAAGATCTCTTGCTGGCGCCAAATATATCGAATCCCTTCTTTCATATCAGCAAAAATATTTTTCCAGCTGAAAGTCCTTTTCACTTGTTCCTTAGCCTCTTTTTTGGGGAGGAAAGCTACTAAGATAAATGCGATGAAAAAACTAATGGCATCTAAAACAAGCGTCATATGGAGACTGGCAAATTGTAAAACGATGAAAGAAAGTACAGGGGAGCTAACGCCTACAACCTGCAAAACGAGCTCTAAGCGAGCATTATAGGTCACAATCTCTTCTTTTTCTACAACTTCAGTTATAATGGCTTTGTTGGCTGTACGAGAAAATGCAAAGGCAACCGCCTGAACAATATTGGCAAAAATCAAGGCAGCAATCATCAAGCTATCATTTCTGATGAAAGAAATAGCTAAGCAAAGAACGCCACAAATCAAGTCCGTCGTCATCAAAATTTTGCGACGCGAAAAGCGGTCTGAAATCACTCCGCCAAAGGGATTGACCAGAATCGATGTGACGAGTTCAGAAATCTGATAAATCCCAAGAACAGTCTGTCCTATCGTTCCCATTGATGCCAGCCAAACACTGTTTCCATAATCATAGAGCATATTCCCTACCTTATTAATAGCCCCACGACTAATCAACTGGATTGCATGTCGATTCATATAAAAAGCTCCTCTCAAATTTTGAAACTATTGTATCAAAACTGAAAGGAGTCTCTTTATTTTTCCCTTATTTGGGAAATTTAAGCATTTACAAATTTTTCATAATGTTCCTGATAGTAAGCCACTTGCTCTGGAAGTCCAAGCACATCAAAAATATGCATAGCCTCCTGCATCTGACTACAACCCTCTTCTTTCAAGTCTCTCTGGTAGAGGGCGAAACCTTTGAGATAATGGAAGATATTGCGCTCATAAAGCTTGATACCATTTCCAATCAACTTCTCCACATAGCCCTCAAAATATTCCGCATCCGCAAAGGAACGGTTTTCCAAACAATGCTGGTAACAGTTAAGAGCTAAAATCAAAACAAGTTTTCGATGCCGACCAATTTCCTTGTAGTAGTCTTCCCTCTCCATCACTTCTCTGCCAATTCGAGCTACATAGTCCACATTGTAGAAAGTATAGAGATTCCCGAAAAGAATCAACTCATACATGGTCCATTCTTCTGTTTGAAAAAGATAATCTGCTACCTTTTCCAAATCACTCTGACTCATCGTGTAATGAGCATCTCTTTGACAAATCAGCCCCTGTAACAAAATCCAATTCAGCTCAAAATAGAGGGGATTGGTCGAACTCTTAGCCTTTTCAAGTTGTTCTCTTTGAAGCTTTTGAAAACCTGCAATATCATTTGAGTAGTAAAGCGGAATAATCTGTGCCATTAAGGCAACATGTTCATGATTTTGAAAATCCCTAGCCTTGTCCATGAAATTCTCAATAGTCACATGAATATTGTCCAAAATCTCAAAGAACCGAGAAACTGCTAGATCAGACTCCCCAAGCTCGAAGCGAGATAACTGAGAGGTTGAACATGATTCACCTGCCGCCTCTTTTAAGGAGTACTTCCCACTTGTTCGAAATTCACGAAATACCTTTCCAAGATGTTCCATTTCTTACACCTGCTCCGACAATTCTTCCCACTCAAGCATAGCTTCTTCCTGACGATGGCTGATTTTGTCCAGTTCAGTCTGCAATTCCATGAGCTTTTCAGCATCGTTGGTTTCTAGCATTTTTTCAGAAATTGCTTGGCTTTGAGTTTCTAACTCTTCGATTTCAGCCTCTAAACTCTCTATTTGGCGCATGAGCTTACGGGCTTCTTTCTGACTTTCTTTCTGGGCCTGATAGTCATTAGCTGGACTTGCTTCTTTTGCTTGATTACTCATTGAAGCTTCCTCTGTCTGACTGACTTCTATTTCAGCCTTTTTATCAACATAGTAGTCATAATCTCCAAGGTAGAGGGTTGAACCACTCTCAGACAATTCCAGTACATGAGTGGCTACACGATTGATAAAGTAACGGTCGTGGCTGACAAAAAGAAGGGTTCCATCAAAATCAATCAGAGCATTTTCTAACACTTCCTTGCTATCAATATCCAAGTGGTTGGTCGGCTCGTCAAGAATCAAGAAATTGTTGTTTTCCATTGAAAGTTTGGCAAGCAGTAAACGAGCTTTCTCGCCACCTGACAGCATGCCAACTGATTTTTTAACATCATCTCCTGAGAAAAGGAAGGCACCTAGGCGGTTGCGGATTTCAACTTCTGGTGTCAGTTTAAAATCATTCCAAAGTTCATCCAGAACAGTATTACTTGGTGTCAACTTGCTTTGAGTCTGGTCATAGTAGCCAACCTCAACATTGGCACCAAAACGCTTCTCTCCCTTGATAAAAGGGATCTGGTCCACAATAGACTTGATAAAGGTTGACTTCCCAATGCCATTTGGTCCGACAATCGCGACAGCATTCATCTTACGAAGGTCTAGGTTGATAGGTTCTGACAATATTTCCCCATCATAGCCAATGGCCGCATTTTCAACAGTCAGGACAACATTGCCTGATGTTTTTTCCGTCTGGAAGGTCATGTTGGCTGATTTCTTGCCAGCTTCAGGCTTGTCCAAACGCTCCATTTTTTCTAGTTGTTTACGGCGAGATTGGGCACGTTTGGTTGTTGAAGCTCGGACTAGATTGCGATTGACAAAGTCTTCTAGAGCCGCGATTTCCTTCTGTTGCTTTTCATAGTTTTTTGCTTCAGTAGCTAGCTTTTGCTCCTTCAACTCAACAAAACGAGAGTAATTCCCCACATAGCGATCCAAAGAATGCTTGGTCAAATCCAGTGTAACCGTCGCAACCTTGTCCAAAAAATAACGGTCGTGACTGACAATAATGAGGGCGCCGCTATAATTTACTAGGTAATTTTCCAACCAGGCAATGGTTTCAATATCCAAGTGGTTGGTTGGCTCATCCAAGACCAAGAGATTTGGCTTTTCAAGGAGCATTTTGGCAAGTGCCAGACGGGTATTTTGACCACCTGAAAGCTCGGCAATTTTCATCTGCCACATAGACTCGTCAAACTTGAATCCATTCAAAATCGCTCGAATATCAGCTTCGTAGGTAAAGCCACCAGCCTGACGGAAATTCTCTGATAAACGATCATAATCCGCCATCAGTTTATCTAGATCTTCACCAGACTTTTCACCCATCTCCAACTCCATCTGACGCAGTTGTTTATCTGTCCGACGCAAGTCATCAAAGACGTGAAGCATTTCATCGTAGATGGTATTTTCAGACTCAAAACGGCTATCTTGGGCTAGGTAAGACAGAGAGATATCTTTTTTCTTATTAATTTCTCCACTAGTTGGCTCCTCTTCTCCAACCAAAATCTTTAAAAGAGTAGTCTTACCTGCACCATTTTTCCCAACAAGAGCTATTCTGTCTCGTTCATCAACTTGCAGGTTGATATTATCAAAAAGAACCTCACCTGCAAAAGAACGTTCAATTTTATTAGCTTGTAAAATAATCATATCTCTATTTTACTATCTTTTTCTCTTTTGCACAATTGCAATGAAAAAAGTTCGAGTCATAAACCCGAACCTTTTATCTTAGTATCCAATGCCTCCACGGAATGTGCGAGCCATATCTTTCAAACTATAGTTTTTAGAAGAGGTGTCGATGGTCCATTTACCATCTTTCTTGGTCATTTTAATTTCATAACCCTCTTTCTTCATGTTATCACTAGTGTCTAGAGGAGTTGAATCAAATTGACTTGGTGCATTTTCTAAAATGTATTTCTCACCAGCCTTCATAGCTTCTGAATAGTTGCTATATTTGCCTTTGTTTTCTTCGTAGAATTTACGGCTCAATTCATGAACATTCAAATTATCCAAGTCGATTGTTTCTGGTCGAACATAAACAACAGCATAATCTGGCAAGTATGTCTTCACCTTGTAATCAACTTTTGCTCTCTTAGCATTTGCTTTGATGTAAGCATCTGCGAATGTTCTAAGTTCTGAATCAGAAGGTTTGTAGTTATAGAAACCTTTTCCGAATGACTCTGTAAATTTCTTGATAAACTCTTCTTTATCAGCTTTCGCATCGTTTGTGAATTCAGCACTGTCATCAGAAGATTTTTTATCATCAGCAAGTGCTACAACTTGCGACTTATTGTTAGTAGCACTTAGGTTCGTTCCACCACCAGAGCTTTCCCCATTAAGGTAAACAGCATCGACATATTTTTTCATTACATCTTTTGCTTCATCAATATTATCTTCATACTGACTTGGATCCACCTTGATTGCTACATCGTTATTCTTTTTAGAATTTTCTTTGATGTCATCGTAAAAGCTAGGCGCGAAGTGAAGTTCATACTTAGCATTCTTGTCGACTTCATACACTACATAACCAGCAACGCTCTTTCCTTTAGAAAGTTTGTCTCCATATGACATAAATTTCGTTTTACTGTCACTTTCATAAATTTGAATTGGTTGTAATTTTTCATCTTTTTCATTATAAAGCGTGATATCTTGGCTAGTAAAACTAAACTGTTTATCGCGATTGTTCTTGATTTCGACTTGAAGTGCAAGGTATGTTGATGATGAATCCTCATCTTTAGGCAATACATACATACCGTCTTTTACAGAAACCTCAAAGTTAGAGTTTGAAGCTGTACCATTGTCGCTTGCTTTTTTGGAAGCTCCACAGGCAACCAGTGCTAAAGCTGATAAAAGCAAGGCAGAATGCTTAAGAATTTTTTTCATAATGGATTCTCCTTTAATGATTTACTATATTTTACCATACGCAGAATAAAAATCAAAACAGAAACCAGATATTTTCAAAATATCTTAAATTTATAGAGTTTTAACTTAAATTTTTCTATATGTTCATTTGATACATTAAAGGATTCTTTATAAAAAGAATAGAATATAACAATATTTTTGATTTTTTTCTTCAACAAACCTACAAAATGAATTATAAACTTTCATGTTATAAAGTATCTAATAATTAATTTTCATCGTTAACTTAGTATAAGTAAGCACAGTCCCCACCATTTTCCCGCTAAAGTGCATAAGTAAATTTCCTACATTTTAAGTTATGCTAACGTTTTACTAAAATGTCAAATCGTGATATAATGAAAGCGATTAAAGCAAATAAACAAAGGAGACACTCTATGACTTACCAAGAAAATTATCAAAAATGGATCGATTTTGCTGACCTTCCAGACTACCTTCGTCAAGATTTAATCAATATGGACGAAAAAACAAAGGAAGATGCCTTTTATACCAATCTTGAATTTGGTACCGCTGGTATGCGTGGTTTGATCGGTGCTGGTACAAACCGCATCAATATCTACGTTGTTCGTCAAGCTACCGAAGGTTTGGCTCGTTTGATTGAGTCAAAAGGTGGAAACGAAAAAGAACGTGGTGTAGCAATTGCCTACGATAGCCGTCACTTCTCACCTGAGTTTGCCTTTGAATCTGCGGCAGTTCTTGCTAAACACGGTATCAAATCTTACGTATTTGAAAGCCTCCGTCCAACTCCAGAACTGTCATTTGCAGTTCGTCACCTCAACTGTTTTGCAGGTATCATGATTACTGCCAGCCATAACCCTGCTCCATTTAACGGTTACAAGGTTTACGGTGAAGACGGTGGACAAATGCCTCCACATGACGCGGACGCTTTGACTACTTACATTCGTGCTATCGAAAATCCATTCGCTGTGGAAGTTGCCGATGTAGAAGCGGAAAAAGCTTCTGGCTTGATTGAAGTTATCGGCGAAGCTGTTGATGCAGAATACCTTAAAGAAGTTAAAGACGTAAACATCAACCCAGCTTGATCGAAGAATTCGGTAAAGACATGAAGATTGTCTACACACCACTTCATGGTACGGGTGAAATGTTGGCTCGTCGTGCTCTTGCTCAAGCAGGATTTGACTCTGTTCAAGTTGTTGAAGCACAAGCAACTGCTGATCCTGACTTCTCAACTGTAAAATCTCCAAACCCAGAAAGCCAAGCAGCCTTCGCCCTTGCTGAAGAACTTGGTCGTCAAGTTGGTGCAGATGTGCTTGTTGCAACTGACCCTGACGCTGACCGTGTTGGTGTTGAAGTTCTTCAAAAAGATGGTAGCTACCTTAACCTTTCAGGTAACCAAATCGGTGCTATCATGGCTAAATACATCTTGGAAGCCCACAAAAATGCTGGAACTCTTCCTGAAAATGCAGCTCTCTGCAAATCCATCGTATCAACTGACTTGGTAACGAAGATTGCTGAAAGCTACGGCGCAACCATGTTCAACGTTTTGACAGGTTTCAAATTTATCGCAGAGAAAATCCAAGAATTTGAAGAAAAACACAATCACACTTACATGATGGGATTTGAAGAAAGCTTCGGTTACTTGATCAAACCATTCGTACGTGATAAAGACGCTATTCAAGCTGTTCTTGTCGTTGCTGAACTTGCTGCCTACTATCGTTCACGTGGTTTAACACTTGCTGACGGTATCGAAGAAATCTACAAAGAATACGGCTACTACGCAGAAAAAACTATCTCTGTTACCCTTTCAGGTGTCGATGGTGCTGAACAAATCAAAGCAATCATGGCTAAATTCCGCAACAATGCTCCAAAAGAATGGAATGCAACAGCTATCACTGTCGTAGAAGACTTCAAAGCTCAAACAGCTACTGCTGCTGACGGTACTGTTACAAACTTGACAACTCCTCCAAGTGATGTGTTGAAATACACACTTGCTGACGGTTCATGGATTGCCGTTCGCCCTTCAGGTACAGAACCAAAAATCAAGTTCTACATTGCCGTTGTGGGTGAAAGCAATGAAGATTCACAAGCTAAGATTGCCAACATCGAAGCAGAAATCAATGCGTTTGTAAAATAAAAATCTATAAAAGATGAGACCAACCAATCTCATCTTTTTTTCGTATCAAATCTAAGCATTTTTGGAAACTTTATGGCATACTAGACTTATCAATGAAAGCGAGGTAATCTCATGGAACAATTTTTAGATAATATTAAAGACCTTGAAGTCACTACGGTTGCGCGTGCACAAGAAGCACTCGATAATAAAGAAACTGCAACCTTCTTCATTGGTCGCAAAACTTGCCCCTACTGTCGTAAATTTGCAGGTACATTGGCAGGTGTCGTAGCTGAAACCAAAGCTCACATCTACTTCATCAACAGTGAAGAACCAAGTCAACTCAATCAATTGCAAGATTTCCGTTCACGCTATGGTATCCCAACTGTTCCGGGATTCGTTCATGTTGCTGATGGCCAAATCAATGTCCGTTGCGACTCTTCCATGTCAGCACAAGAAATCAAGGACTTTGCTGGATTGTAAAAAAGCCACTCGTTGAGTGGTTTTTTATATGGTCAATAGGACGTTTTTTCAAGCAAGTCTTGTATCATTCCATGCAGTTCTTCTATCTTCTCAGATTGTTTCTCAAGTAGTATTCTCTGACTGGATAATTCATCTTGTAGTTTATCGAGTTTTATCTGTTCATCTGGATTCTCTTTCACGAAAAAATTCGTCAAGGAACTCGTTAACATTCCTATTGTGCCAATACCGACAAGCATTAGTAAAACAGCTAACCACTTCCCAAAAATCGACGCAGGAACAATATCTCCATAACCAACAGTCGTTACCGTTACAAGCGCCCACCAAAGACTATCTGAGAAAGATTTTTCTTCAACAACAGATAAAATTGAACTACCTACCAGTACAATAAAGGAATTGAGATAGAAAATATAAAGTAAGCCATTTGTTCGTAAGAGTTTTCCAACCTTCTTTTCCAACTTGCCAGTCAATCCAACGACTCTTAAAAGACGAGTTAGTTTCAGTAATTTTGTCAGCCTAGCTAAGCGGAAGATACGCCCTAATCGAAATACTGTAAAAATAGCATTCAAAGGAAGAATAGCTAACAAGTCGAATATATTTTCAAGTATAAATCTCCATTTTTCTTTACTTGAAAAGAACCGCCAACCATAATCCACTACAAAGATAAACCAAATCACTAAATCAATAATACTGTAAGGTGGATTATCCAAATCAATCATCTCAGCAAATCCAAGCAAGACAAGGACAACGGATATCAAGGCAAGTATGATAATCGTCGTGTCATAGTAATCCTTTAATAACCATTTTCTATTCACACTGCTACTCCTTTAGTTTTTTAATCATTATACCACACTAAATCCCTGATAAAATACAAAACAAAAGAAGGCACTCGCCTTCTTTTTATATATCCGTTAATGGTGTTGCAGTATCTGGAGAGGTATCAAAAACTTTAAAGTCTACTCCGACTCCCAGATCAGCTTGCGCTAGCTGGTTGACCATTGTCATATGAGCCAGCTCTTTGATATTATTCTCCTTAGATAAATGGCCAAGATAGATTTTCTTAGTCCGATTTCCCATTGCACGAATCATGGCCTCAGCACCGTCTTCGTTAGAAAGGTGACCGAGATCCGATAGAATTCGCTGTTTGAGACGCCAAGCGTAAGATCCTGCTCGTAAGATTTCCACGTCGTGGTTGGACTCGATGAGATAACCATCTGCATTTTCGACTATTCCAGCCATACGGTCACTAACATAACCTGTATCGGTCAACATGACGAAGCTCTTGTCGTCTTTCATAAAGCGGTAAAACTGTGGTGCTGCCGCATCATGGCTGACCCCAAAACTCTCAATGTCGATATCGCCAAAGGTTTTAGTTTTGCCCATTTCAAAGATATGCTTTTGAGAAGAATCAACCTTGCCAAGATACTTGCTATTTTCCATAGCCTGCCAAGTCTTTTCATTGGCGTAAAGATCCATGCCATATTTACGAGCCAAGACACCGACCCCATGGATATGGTCTGAATGCTCATGCGTAATCAAAATCGCATCCAGATCTTCAGGTTTGCGATTGATTTCAGCTAGCAGGCTTGTAATTTTCTTACCAGACAAGCCCGCATCTATTAGGATTTTCTTTTTTGGGGTTTCCAGATAAAAGGAATTTCCACTGGATCCTGATGCTAAAATACTGTATTTAAAGCCTTTTTCACTCATTCTAGTATTCTATTTCGTCCTCCCATATTTCTTCTTTTACGGCATCCTTATCATAAGGGAGCACGATGGTAAAGGTCGATCCCTTACCGTATTCACTTTTGGCCCATATAAAGCCATTGTGTTGTTTGATGATTTCTTTGGCGATGGCTAGACCTAGCCCAGTTCCACCTTGTGCACGACTTCTTGCACGATCCACACGGTAAAAGCGGTCGAAAATCTTCGGTAAATCTTGTTTTGGAATACCTAGACCTTGGTCTTTGATGGATAAAATCATCTGGTCATCAGTGGTTTTCATGCTGACAGTGATTTTCCCACCATCTGGTGAGTACTTGATGGCATTGTTAAGAATATTATCAATCACCTGAGTCATCTTATCGGTATCAATCTCGATCCAAACTGAATTAATAGGATAATCTCTGACAAGCTCATATTTTTTCTCGTCATCCTGACTTCTCATCTTATCAAAGCGGTTGAGAATAAAGGTGATGAAGGCTGTAAAATTAATCAGTTCCACATCTAGCTGACTTGTCGCATTATCAATACGAGAGAGATGTAAGAGATCTGTCACCATCCGCATCATACGGTTGGTTTCATCGAGTGAAACCTTGATAAAATCAGGAGCAACAGGATCATACAGAGCTCCCTCGTCCAAGGCTTCAAGATAAGATTTAACACTGGTCAAAGGAGTTCGCAACTCGTGACTCACGTTCGAAACAAAGAGTCTTCGCTCACGCTCTTCCTTCTCCTGCTCGGTCGTATCATGTAAAACGGCAACCAAACCAGAGATGAAACCTGACTCACGCCGAACCAGAGCAAAACGTACACGAAGGCTCAGGTATTCCCCATTCACATCCTGGGAGTCAATCGTCAACTCAGGAATCTGTGTAATCAGGTCACGCAGCTCATACTCATCTTCTATCTTAAGCAATTCGAGAATGCTTTTATTCAGAACATCTTCTTTCTGCACACCGAGCTGTTTCTTTGCCATATCGTTGATCATAGTAATCTGGCCTCGGCGATTGGTCGCAAGGACGCCATCTGTCATGTAAGAAAGAATACTGTTCAATCGTTTACTCTCTTGTTCCAGATTTTCTTGGGTCAAACGAATAACTTCTGACAAATCGTTCAGATTATTGGTGATATTGGTGATTTCTGTACTTCCTTGCAAGTCCAAAACTTGAGAATAATCACCTGCAATCAAGTCCTTAACCTTTTGATTTATCTCCTTCAGACGGATATTATCCCGACGATTTTCCAGTAACAGCAAGGTCACTACCAGGATAAAGCCAAGTAAAATCAGAATAAAGATAAAATCGCTGGTCAGAATAGTTTGTCTAATATCTTCAATCATTATTTCTCATATAGTATCCAACACCACGACGTGTGAGAATGTACTCTGGACGACTTGGAGTATCTTCTATTTTCTCACGCAAGCGTCTAATGGTCACGTCCACAGTACGAACATCACCAAAATAGTCATAACCCCATACAGTCTCAAGCAAGTGTTCACGCGTAATCACTTGTCCAATATGAGACGCCAAGTGATACAAGAGTTCAAACTCACGGTGAGTCAAATCTAATTCCTCACCATATTTCTTCGCCACGTAAGCATCTGGAACGATTTCCAAATCACCAATTTGTAAAGGCTGCGTTTTCTTCTCATCAGACTCTTGGCTATCCACAGAAACTAGATCCGTACGACGAAGTAGGGCCTTGACACGAGCCTGCAACTCACGGTTTGAGAAGGGTTTTGTAACATAATCGTCTGCACCTAACTCTAAACCAATAACCTTGTCAAACTCGCTATCCTTAGCTGATAGCATGATAATCGGCACGCTACTAGTCTTACGAATAGCTTTAGCAACTTCTAAACCATCAATTTCAGGTAGCATCAAGTCGAGGATAATAATATCTGGTTGCTCAGCTTCGAATAGCTCGATTGCCTCACGACCATTGAAAGCTGTAACAACTTCATAACCTTCCTTGGCCATATTAAACTTAATAATATCTGAGATTGGTTTCTCATCATCTACAATTAATATTTTTTTCATTTTATCACCTTTTTCTCTATCTATTATAACAAAAAAATGCAAAGAAGGCACAAATGGCTACTGTAAGCCTTCATCTTCAAGAGTTGTTTTTATAAGCCTGCCAAATTTTTTGTTGAGGTTTCGCAAGTGGATAATCAGAAAACTCCTGAGGAGAAACCCAGCGAATTTCTCTGTCCGAAAACTGTTTCGAATCTGTCACTTGGCCTGCTAGGATTTGAATATGCCATTTCCGATGACTAAATACATGCTTGACCTGGTCAAATACTTGCTGGGACCAATTCACTTCTAAATCATAATCCTGCTCAAAGTTTTCTTGAGGGCTTGGTCCAAATGCTCTGCTTTCCTCTTTGACTTGAGAAAAGAGATCTAGCTGATCGTCATCACTTGAGAAATCATCAACTTCAATCAATGGGAAATGCCAAAAACCTGCTAGTAGTTTCTCGCTTTCGTTTTTCTCAAGTAGATATTGACCATAGTCATTGCGTACAACCAAAGCCTTGAGATAAATTGGTAGGGGCTTTTTCTTGGGTTCTTTAATCGGATAACGATCCATGGTTCCATTCTGATAGGCTGCGCTAAATTCCTTAACAGGACTTTCTTCTGGTCGAGGGTTAACCGGAGACTCTATATCAGAGCCCAAGTCCATCAGAGCTTGGTTAAAGTCACCTGGTCGTTTCGGGTCAATCAAGATTTCCATCATGGCTTGGAAAATCTTTCGATTACTAGGAACTCCGATATCATAATTTACCTCAAACAAGCGTGCCAAAACCCGCATGACATTGCCATCAACTGCTGGCTCGGGTAAATTAAAAGCGATACTGGAAATTGCTCCCGCAGTATAGGGGCCAATCCCTTTCAAGCTAGAAATCCCTTCGTAAGTGTTTGGAAATTTCCCTTCAAAGTCTGTCATAATCTGCTGAGCCGCGACTGCATATTGCGTACGCGGGAATAATAGCCCAACCCCTCCCAAGCTTTCAGTAAACGCTCCTCAGGCGCATTTGCCAAACTTTCAACAGTTGGAAACCAGTCCAAAAATCGTTCATAGTAGGGAATAACCGTATCTACCCTAGTCTGCTGCAGCATGATTTCAGAAACCCATATGTGATAAGGATTTTTACTTCTTCGCCAGGGTAAATCTCGCTTGTTTTCATCATACCAGTTGAGGAGTTTCTCACGAAAAGAGAAAATCTTTTCCTCTGGCCACATGTCAACACCGTATTCTTTCAAATCTAACATATATCTAGTATAACATAGAAGCTTCTAACTGTCTTTTTCTCAGTACTAAAAAGCCTCTTCCCATGGGAAAGAGGACTAAACCTTATTGATGAACCGCTTGGGCAGCAGTGATAAGGGTCAACTTGTACACATCATCTGCATTACATCCACGAGAAAGGTCGTTTACTGGCTTGTTCAAACCTTGCAAAACAGGTCCGACAGCCGCAAAACCACCGAGACGTTCTGCCATCTTATACCCAATATTTCCGGCTTCAATACCTGGGAAGATAAAAACATTTGCTTGACCAGCTACGTTACTTCCTGGAGCTTTTAGAGCTGCAGTTTCAGGAACAAAGGCAGCGTCAAATTGCAACTCCCCATCAATCTCAAGGTCGGGACGCAAGTCGTGAGCAATTTTAGTTGCTTCTACGACCTTATCAACACTTTCACCAAATCCTGAACCTTTAGTAGAATAGCTTAGCATAGAAATTTTAGGTTCAATACCAAACATCTTAGCTGTGATTGCTGAATTGATCGCGATTTCAGCCAAGGCTTCTGCATCTGGATTGATGTTAATGGCACAGTCTCCAAATAGGTAACGTTCTGTACCACGTACCATAAGGAAGGCACCTGAAGTACGAGTTACGTTTGGACGAGTTTTGATGATTTGTAGGGCTGGGCGAACTGTTGAGGCAGTTGAGTGAATCGCACCAGATACCATACCGTCAACCAAGCCCAAGTAGACTAGCATCACACCAAAGTAGTTGACATCTTCAACCAAAACTTTGCGCGCTTCTTCTTCAGTCATTTTGCCCTTACGACGCTCTACTAAAGCAGCAACCATTTCTTCAAATCGAGGATAGTGTTGAGGGTCAATGACTTCATAACCATCCATGATTCCTTCAATTTCAAGATAAATTTTAATTTTTTCAGGATTTCCAAGCAAAACAGGAATTACTTCTGTTTCTTTTACCAAGCGTTTTGTCGCTTGGAGAATACGTGGCTCTTCCCCTTCAGGGAGAACGATACGAGCATTTTTGCCAACCAGGTTGGCTTTGAGACTTTCAAAAACTTCCATGAGTTTTCTCCTTTAAGAAAATAAATTATACTCCAAACAATTTTTAAAGAGTATTAGTTGATAACTGAGTAATAAGATTGCTGAAATCATCCGGTAAGGGGCTTTCTAGCTGCAAATCTTGCTCTAGAAAGGGATGATAAAAAGATAAATAATGACAATGCAGAGCCTGGCGCTGAATCCCATCGTCTAGGCTGCCTCCATAGAGATCGTCTCCCAACAAAGGAAAACCGATATGAGAAAAATGCACTCGTATCTGATGAGTTCGCCCAGTATGCAGGCGAATATCGACTAGGTGAATATTTCTATAAGACGCTACAACTTTGTAAGACGTATGGGCGTATTTCCCACCTTTGGCAACCCGTCTCGTGATAATGGAATCTTCATCACGCGCAATCGGGGCGATAATCTCCCCTTCAGGCTCCAAGACACCAACTCCTTTAACTAAAGCAAAGTAACGTTTTTCGATAGACTTTCGTTGCAACTGCTTGTCTAAACGTGCATGAGCGTAGCCGTGCTTGGCAAAGAGCATCAAACCAGATGTATCTCTATCAAGCCTAGTCACGATGTGAACTTGCTGGTTTTCATAGTTTCGCTTGACATAGTAGCCCTTGATAAAATTAGCAATGGTATTGGAATGATTGACACTTGGGATGGAAGCTACTCCATAAGGCTTATTCAAAACCAGAAAATGGTCATCCTCGTAGAGAATATCCAGTGGACGCTCAATTGCTTCCAACGTTTCAAAGCCTTCCTCTGCTGGAATGTCAATAGTTATCTTGTCTCCAATATCTAAGAGATAAGTCGCATTTTGAGTTTGGCCATTGACCAGAATAGCCCCGCCTCGAAACTTAATCTTAGCCAAAAGTCCCTTGGAAACCTCATGTTTCTTGAGGAAAGTTTTGACTTTGACGTGCTCATCTGCGGTAAATTCGAACCTCATTCATCCACCTCGCCGATGAAGGCATCTTTGACACGATTCCAGAAACTAGTGTGACTTGGAGTCGCTACGAAGTGAATCTTGTGATGGTCGATTTGATACTCAATCCGTTCGATATTACGGAATGAATAGACGCTGTTATCGACTGATATCGTATGGTAATCATTGCGTGTCGGCAAAAGTTCAATCTTATCTTTTTTGGGAATAATGATTGATGATCCCAAAGTGCGATAGACTCGGTTGTTAAGACTTGCTATTTCCGCCAACTGCAAGGCTTCAATGGTCGGATGCAAGACAGCTCCACCCAAGGACTTGTTGTAGGCAGTACTTCCCGTTGGCGTTGAAACAGTCACTCCATCTCCACGAAATCGCTCGAACGGAACGTGGTTAATGATGATATCCGCAACCATGGTGCGATCTGATCGACGGATGCTCGCTTCATTTAAGGCTCGGAAGATTTTCACTTCTCCATTTTCAAGCGTTACCTTAACATTCAAGACTGGATAAGAAACTTTGGCACCAGTATCGAGTAGGAGATTGGTCACCAATTGATCCAGCTCAAAATCACGATAATCTGTGTAAAATCCCAAATGCCCTGTATGAACACCTACAAATCGAACCTTGTCTAACTGATTCTCATACTTGTGAAAGGCAGACAAAAGCATCCCGTCGCCACCAATAGAAATAACGATGTCGGGATTGGTATCGTTCAGTATAAAATGTTGTTTTTTTAGTTTTTCCCTCAGTTCATGCAAGACCTTCTGACTTTGTGGCTTTCTATTTGCTATGAGGTCAACTCGTTTACCTGTATTCTTCATCTGTATCGTCACTATTTCCTACACCATCGTTTAATTTTCTGCTCAATGGATCAAAGAGAGCCTGCGCTTCCTGGATATCATCACGAATCTTACCCATTTCTTCATCCAGTTGATAGGCTATTTTGGCCGTGATTTCCAGTCTTTTCCTGATTTCTTCTGGAAAATCGCCCTGATATTTATAATTGAGCGAGTGTTCAATCGTAGCCCAGAAATTCATGGCTAACGTCCGTATTTGAATTTCCGCCAAAATCGTCTTAACCCCGTTGATCGTATCAACCGTGTACTCAACAACCACGTGATAAGAACGATAGCCCGAAGCCTTACGATGAGTGATATAGTCTCGTTCCTGAACGACTCTCATATCTTGGCGTTTACGTAGAATCTCAACTACCTCTTTGACGTCATCAACAAACTGGACCATGACACGTAAACCAGCAATATCTTGCAAGTCATTTTCTAAAGTTGCATAAGTAATTCCTCGACGAGCCATCTTTTCTTTGATACTTTCAATCGGTTTGACACGACCCGTTACAAACTCAATCGGAGAATGCTTGTTTTGCTTACGATACTGTTTGCGAATTCCTCGAAGTTTAATCTTCAATTCACCAACAGCCTGAATGTAAGGATCTAAAAATTCTTCCCATTCTATGGTCATACTTTCTCCCTTGTAATGTTTGATTGCTCTGTCGAAAATCTTTGATTTTTTCAGTACATTCGTATACAATAAATACATTGTCCATTATACCATAAATCGCTTTCAAAGATATAGAAAAGGTTGAAAAAAATGAAACATTTAGAAATAGAATTGAAAACACTTCTGAAAAAAGAGGAATATGATCATCTAAAAAAACAGTTTTCCCATATCCAACCCGTCCTTCAGAAGAACTACTACATTGACACACCTGATTTCCAATTGCGTGAAAAGAAGGTTGCCATGCGCATTCGCACCTTTTCAGATTGGGCGGAGTTGACCTTGAAAGTGCCTCAAACTGTAGGAAATATGGAATACAACCAGAAACTAACTCTTCCAGAAGCTGAATCATACCTAGAAAAACAAAAACTACCTCAAGGGCTCGTTCTAGAGAAGCTCGCTAAGATTGGCATCGAAGGCCATGACTGGCTTGTTCTAGGCTGTCTTTCCACTCTACGTTATGAAACGAAAACTGAAATTGGCTTAATGGCCTTAGATAAAAGTCAATACTTTGACCAGACGGACTATGAACTGGAGCTTGAAGTCACTGACCATGAAAAAGGAAAAACCGATTTTCAGAAATTTTTAGATGAAAATCAGATAACTTATCAGAAAGCTCCATCAAAATTAATTCGTTTTATTAAAAGCATTAAAAAAAAGCTGAAATAATCTCCTTTTTTTGGTAAAATAGAAAAGATAAAAATAAAAGAATCTGGCTTTGAAAAACAAAACTTTCTCAAAGAAGATTCACAAAGTTTACAGAGGACGGTCTATAATGTCAGATAGAAACAACATGAAACTTTTCACCCTAAACTCTAACCATGAAATCGCTCAAAAGATTGCGGATACAGTTGGTGTACCTCTCGGGAAATTATCCTCTCGACAATTTTCTGACGGCGAAATCCAGGTCAACATCGAAGAAAGTGTCCGTGGTTACGATGTCTACATCATCCAGTCAACCAGCTACCCTGTTAGCAACCACTTGATGGAGTTGTTGATCATGGTTGATGCTTGTGTACGTGCAAGTGCTCATAGTATCAACGTTGTCCTTCCTTACTTTGGTTATGCGCGTCAGGATCGTATCGCTTCTTCTCGCGAACCCCTCACTGCAAAACTGGTTGCCAATATGCTTGTCAAAGCTGGTGTAAGCCGTGTTCTAACGCTTGACCTCCACGCTGTTCAGGTCCAAGGTTTCTTTGATATTCCTGTAGATAATCTTTATACTGTTCCTCTATTTGCTAAGCACTACTGTGATAAAGGACTTCTTGGCTCTGATGTTGTTGTTGTTAGTCCAAAGAACTCTGGTGTTAAACGTGCACGTAGTTTGGCTGAATACCTTGATGCTCCTATCGCTATCATTGACTACGCCCAAGACGATTCTAATCGTAACGAAGGCTATATCATTGGGGATGTTGAAGGCAAGAAGGCTATCTTGATTGACGATATCCTAAATACTGGTCGTACTTTCTCTGAAGCAGCCAAAATCGTTGAACGTGAAGGCGCAACTGAGATTTATGCAGTATCCAGTCACGGTTTATTTGTTGAAGGTGCAGCAGATCTTCTTGACGCTACAAACATCAAAGAAATCCTAGTGACAGACTCTGTAGCAACCAAAGAAAGAACTCCAGAAAATGTATGTTACATTACCGCTAGCGAATTAATTGGTGATGCTATCGTCCGCATCCATGAAAGAAAACCAGTCAGCCCACTCTTTGCTTACAACAAAAAGAAATAAGGTGATTCTTTGATTTATTTGGACAATGCTGCTACGACTCCTATGTCAGCAGTAGCTATTGCAGAAATGACCAAGGTCATGCAAGAAACTCATGGTAATCCTTCTAGTATTCATGGCCATGGTCGACAAGCTGGTAAACTCTTGCGAGAGGCTCGTCAAGACTTAGCCACTTACTAGGAACCAAACCTCAACATATCTTTTTTACATCTGGCGGTACAGAAAGTAACAATACAGCCATTATCGGCTATTGTCTCCGTCATCAAGACAATGGAAAACATATCATCACCACAGCTATTGAACACCATTCTGTGCTTGAAACCATCGATTACCTGGTGCAACATTTTGGTTTTGAAGCGACCATCATCCAACCAGTAAATCAAGAAATAACTGCCCAGCAAATTCAAGAAGCTTTACGTGACGATACCATTCTCGTTTCCACCATGTATGCTAATAATGAAACAGGTAGCCTCTTACCTATCGCTGAGATTGGACATATTTTAAAAGAGCATCCTGCGGCTTATCATGTAGATGCTGTTCAGGCTATCGGGAAAATTCCTATCCATCCCAAGGAATTAGGAATTGATTTCCTCAGTGCTTCTGCCCACAAATTCCATGGACCAAAAGGAGTCGGATTTCTTTACGCATCGACTGGAGACTTTGATTCCTACCTTCACGGTGGAGACCAAGAACAAAAGAAACGGGCTGGAACAGAAAATCTCGCTGCCATTGTAGGCATGGTCGCTGCTCTCAAAGAGGATTTAAATGACCAAGTTGAGCATTACCAAAAACTAAGCGCACTCAAAGCTACTTTTTTAGAAGAAATTGCAGGTCTCGACTACTATCTCAATGAAAGTAACCACCAACTTCCTTATGTTGTCAACATTGGCTTTCCTGGTCAAAAAAATGATTTGCTCTTGCTTCGGTTAGACCTGGAAGGAATTTCAATTTCTACCGGTTCAGCTTGTACTGCTGGTATTGTGCAAACCAGTCATGTGCTTGAAGCATTTTATGGGTCTGATTCGCATCGTTTAACAGAATCTGTCCGTATCAGTCTTTCTCCTCTTAACACTGAGGAAGAATTGAAACAACTCGCACAAACCTTAAAAAATATTATTGGAGATTAATCTAATGGCATTCGAAAAAACCATTAAACTACAAAACTGCCGCTACGACTATACACTTAGCCCAACTGTCAAAAAGTTCACACTGAAAGATAATACTTTCTTTGAAACAAAAGTTGGAAACTTTGAACTAAATCGTCTACTTGAAAAAGTACCCAACAGTGGTGAAGGTTTCAAGCTAAAAATCATCATCAATAAAGACCTTACAGGTGCTAAACTCAACATTACTGACAAGTCAGGTCTTCGTTTGGTTAATATCTTTAAATCAGAAGACCACCATATTCACCAAGAAAAATTCTACTTCCTCATGGACAGTTTAGTAGAACGCGGTATCTTCACTAAAGAAGAAAGATAATTGACTATGTATCGACTTACCTATCAAGATAACTATCACGTAGAACGTACACTTGAATATAAGGATTACGAAGAGCTCATGTTATCTCTGTCAGGCTGTGTGACCCTACCTGATACTCTCCTAATCAGCTCCTTAACGCTGAATGATAAGGTGATTTATCAAGGATTGGTTGGCGATCTCTACCGCTTTCTATCACAAGCTCATTTTTCAGATAAAAACTAAGAAATTTCTTAGTTTTTTTCTTGTTTTTGTTGATTTTTTCACAATGTTTCTATAAAATAGAAGAATAGAAAGGTTGTGATTTTGTGAAAGATAAACAGTCTGCTATTCCAAAAGCAACAGCAAAAAGACTCTCTCTTTACTACCGAATTTTCAAGCGATTTCATGCAGAAAAAATCGAACGTGCCAACTCCAAGCAAATTGCAGAGGCTATCGGTATCGATTCTGCGACCGTTCGTCGGGATTTTTCCTATTTTGGTGAACTAGGTCGTCGAGGTTTTGGTTACGATGTCAAAAAATTGATGAATTTTTTTGCTGACCTCCTAAATGATAACTCCATTACAAATGTTATGTTGGTTGGAATCGGAAATATGGGCCATGCCCTTCTCCACTACCGCTTTCACGAGCGTAACAAGATGAAAATTATCATGGCCTTTGACCTAGATGACCATCCAGAAGTTGGAAGCCAGACACCTGATGGGATTCCAATCTATGGTATCTCTCAGATTAAAGAAAAGATCAAAGAAGCAGATGTCAAAACTGCTATCCTAACTGTTCCAAGTGTTAAATCACAAGAAGTTGCCAATCTTTTGGTTGATGCAGGTATAAAAGGTATTCTAAGCTTTTCCCCTGTTCACCTTCACCTCCCAAAAGATGTGGTTGTTCAGTATGTCGATTTGACAAGCGAACTCCAAACCCTCCTCTATTTTATGCGTAAAGAGGATTAGAAAGCGAAAGCATTTATGAAAAAACCAGTTATTGGGATTACAGGAAATGAAAAAGCTCATCCAGATGATGACATCATGATGAGCTATGCAGCAAAAGGCTTTGTTGAAGGAGTCAAGGACGCTGGCGGAATTCCAATCATCCTACCGATTGGTGATCAAGAAATGGCTGCCTATTACATCAGTATCATTGATAAGCTCATCCTAACGGGTGGGCAAAATGTTGATCCAAAATACTATGGTGAACCAAAGGCTATTGATAGTGATGACTACCACCTTCAAAGAGATATTTTTGAACTAGCACTTATCAAAGAAGCGATTAAGCAAAAGAAGCCAATTTTCTCTGTTTGTCGGGGTACTCAACTTTTCAATGTCGCCATGGGAGGCACGCTTCACCAAGATATTGAGGATCATTGGCAGGACTGTTCAGCCGAATACGCTACCCAACGCCTCGTAACGGAACCTGATACCATTCTCCGAGAAATCTATGGAGAAATCTCTCACATCAACTCCTTCCACCACCAGAGCATTAAAGATCTAGCCTCAAATCTTAAGGTTGTAGCACATGATCCTAAAGATGGAATCATTGAGGCTGTGACCACTACGGACGGCTTTCCTTATCTTGGTGTTCAATGGCATCCTGAATTTCTCTTTGAGAATCGCCCCAAAGATAAAATGCTATTTGACTATGTTGTTAACGAACTCTAGGACTTATAAATAGGTTATTAAATCATGAATGAAATTAAAATACCTTCTACTCATGAGATTTTGAGAGATATAGAAGCTAATGTTTTCATATCTTATAAGAAAAAGGAAGCTAATCTTTTCTTATCAAACAATGAAAAAGAAATAAGTGTTTGCTTTCATCTTTCTAATCTCTATAGACTTTTAACAGCGGAAAGTTACCAATCTTTTTCTAAGAATAAAGAGAATTTCGATAAACTATCTCAAAAAGAAAAACAGCTGAAAGAAATGTCTAAAAAGGCAAAACGATTTTGTAAAAAGGCAGATGCCAAACTAAAAAGTAAATTTCGTTCAAGTCTTTACTTTTACAGAGATATTCTCATTCATAAAAAAAGATATTATAAAATCGAAGATTTCAATGCAATTGTCGACTTTATCGTTCAAGAAAATTTACTTGTACCCACGATAAAACCTCTTCCTGTTATCAATATGGCAGAAGTAGATTCCTATGTTTTAAAAGTAATTGAGTAAGATCATGTGCAATCTTAAATCAAATCCGTCTTTTCACGGTAACTAAAGTAATCAGAGTGAGAGACAATCAAATGGTCCAAGAACACAATTCCCATCAGTTCGCAGGCTTCCTTGACTAGTTTAGTGACATGGTTGTCGTTTCGACTAGGAGATACAGCACCGGATGGATGATTGTGAACGAGAATCACAGACGTTGCCATATGCTTCAAAGCATAGTGAAGGATTTCCCTTGGTTCTGCAATACTGCGTGTCGCAGATCCGATAAAAATAGTTTGCTGATGGATGATTTGATTTTGAGTATTGAGATAGAGCGCCACTAGGTGCTCTTGTTTTTTGTCGCCAAGTTCCTGTTGCATTTTCTTGGCTAGCTTTTGACTACTGAGAATACTTTCCATCTCAAGGGTTTCATGTTTGTGAATGCGGTGTCCCAGTTCAATCACTGCTTGTAGTTCAATGGCTTTAATCCGTCCAATACCAGACAGACTCTGCAATTCCTGCAGGGTCATATTTTTCAGATCAGTTAGACTGTTAAGACTATTCAAGACTCTCTGGGCAATTTCAAAGACATTAGCCTGACGCGTTCCTGTTCTGAGCAAAATAGCTAACAACTCTTGATTGCTTAGAGCCTCTACTCCTTCTTTAACTAGTCTTTCTCTAGGCAAGAGCGAATCTTCTTGGAATGAAATACTGTACATAAAAATCCTCCTCACTTTATTATTCGTGAGGAGGATGAAAAATTAGATTTTTTTCTCAATTGGAGCAACGCTGGCTAGGAGTTTTTTAAGTCCTACTTCTGGGAAGTTAATTTTCAATTCCTGAGTATCTCCACTACCTGAAACTTCTAGGACCGTTCCCTCTCCCCATTTCTTGTGAAGAGCAATATCCCCAATGGACCAACTTGTATCAGTCAAATCTTTTTTATTTCCGGATGTAAACTGTCCAAATGGGAGAGCACTTGACTGGATAGAGCTTGGTGCAGCATTGCGTTTTCGTTCTTGAAGGGCCTGGGCTAGGCTCATACCTTGACCGAAGGCCACGCCACCACTGCTATAAGATGCCTTGAAGCTGGTATTAGCTGGACGGGCCAAGCCTTGATAGTCAAGTAAGTCCGAACTGATTTCATTGATGAAACGTGTTGGACGATTGTAGTTGGTACGCCCAAAAAGCAAGCGAGAGTTGGCATTGGTCAGATAGAGGATTTTCTCCGCACGCGTAATACCCACATAGGCCAGACGGCGTTCTTCTTCTAATTCATCTGGATCCTCGGCCGCACGGCTAAGGGGAAAGACATTTTCCTCCATCCCAATGATAAAGACAACTGGGAACTCTAGTCCTTTCGCTGCATGGAGGGTCATCAAGGTTACTTCAGATGTCTCCTGACTGCCTGAATCCGTATCCGCAATCAGGGCAAGGTCATTCAAGAAACGACTGAGTTTATCCAAACCTGTTTCTTCTTCTTGACTATCAGGATTGTCATCAAAGTTCTTGGTAACAGATAGGAACTCTTCGATATTTTCAACCCGCGCCTTGCTTTCCAAGGTTGCCTGAGCATTAAGAATATCGACATAACCTGTTTTTTCTAGAACAGCCTCCACCAGCTCGGTGATGGTTAATTGGTCCAGTTGCTCCCGAAAATCCAGAATCATATTGGCGAACTCCCAGATAGACTGAGCTGCCTTACCCTTGATTCCTGATAACATGATATTTGCTGAAGCATCCAGCATAGACATATCTTGCATATTCGCAAAGTCGCGAATTTTCTCAACGGTTCCTGGGCCGATTCCGCGTTTAGGTTCGTTAATAATGCGCTCAAAACTGATATTGTCACTCAGATTGGCAATGAGATTAAGGTAGGCGATAATATCACGGATTTCCTTACGGCTGTAGAACTTGGTCCCTCCAACCATAGTATAAGGAATATTGGACTTGAGCAGGGCTTCCTCAATAGTACGAGATTGCGCATTGGTTCGATAAAGAACTGCAAAATCCTTGTGGAGGAAGTTTTGAGTGCGACCAAGTTCATCGATGGTTTTTGCTACAAAAACAGCTTCATCTTGTTCGTCATTGGCACGATAATAAATAATCGGCTCCCCATCAGCATTCTGGGTCCAGAGATTCTTTGGACGACGATTTTTATTATTTTTAATGACATCATTGGCGGTTTGGAGAATGGTTTTGGTTGAACGATAGTTTTCTTCTAACAAGACAACCTTAGCTTTGGGATAGTCTTTCTCAAAATCTAAGATATTTTGCATATCCGCACCACGCCAACCATAGATAGACTGATCCGCATCACCGACCACACAGATGTTTTTAAAGCGTGAAGCCAAGAGTTTGACCAATTGATACTGGGCATGGTTGGTATCTTGGTACTCATCCACGTGAATGTATTGGAACTTCTGCTGGTAGTAGGTCAAGACATCAGGATTTTGATCAAAAAGACGCAGGGTCAACATGATTAAATCATCAAAGTCAAGGGACTCAGACTGACGAAGCTCTTTTTGATAGGCTGTGTAACACTGAGAAACGATTTGCGTGTACATATCTCCAGCTTGGGCAGCATAAGCCACATCATCAATCAAGTCATTCTTAGCATTGGAAATAGTCCCCAAAATGGTTCGTTCATTCCATTTTTTAGGGTCCAAGTTTAATTGCTTGAGGATTCGTTTCATGAGGTTTCGCTGTTCACCAGGATCTACAATAGTGAAATTACGATTGTAGCCGATATGATCTGCATCACGACGCAGAATACGAACACACATGGAGTGAAAAGTCGCAATCAGACAGTCCTGAGTAGCTGGATTGAGCCCATAAGCACGCTCTTTCATCTCACGCGCAGCCTTGTTGGTAAAGGTAATGGCCAAGATATTCCAAGGATTGACCATTTTTTCATCAATCAAATAAGCAATACGGTGGGTCAAAACACGAGTCTTTCCAGAGCCAGCCCCCGCCATGATTAATAAGGGGCCTTCTGTCGTTTGCACCGCCTCAGCCTGACGGTCATTCATTCCATTCAATAATGCGTTCATCTTCTCTTCCTTACTCTTGAAGTCAATGTTTCTATTATATCAGAAATCAGGGAAAATAGAAACTTTACAGAGAACACTTTGATAAGCCAAATTTTCATCAGTGCTTACAAAACATGTATTTTTCAAATGAATTTGAGGTTATTATTTGACAGGAAAAAGAGCTTGGATAGCATTTCCAAACTCTTTTAATATCATCTAAATCTTAGAACAAGCCTAGAACAGTTCCGTCGCTTTCAACATCCATGTTGAGAGCTGCTGGTCGTTTTGGAAGACCTGGCATGGTCATGACATCACCAGTTAGGGCAACGATGAAGCCTGCACCCAATTTTGGTACCAATTCACGAATGGTAATTTCAAAGTTTTCTGGTGCTCCAAGCACATTTGGATTATCAGAGAAACTATACTGAGTTTTAGCCATACAGATTGGCAATTTATCCCATCCGTTTTGAACGATTTGAGCGATTTGCGTTTGAGCTTTCTTCTCAAAGTTCACTTTGCTACCACGATAGATTTCAGTGACAATCTTTTCAATCTTTTCTTGAACCGAAAGGTCATTGTCATAAAGACGTGTGTAGTTAGCTGGATTTTCGTCAATTGTTTTGACTAGAGTTTCAGCCAAAGTCACTCCTCCTTCAGCTCCATCAGCCCAAACACTAGCCAACTCTACTGGAACATCGATTGAAGCACAGAGTTCCTTCAAAGCTGCGATTTCAGCTTCTGTATCAGTGACAAATTCGTTAATCGCAACAACCGCAGGAATACCAAACTTACGGATATTCTCAACGTGGCGTTTCAAGTTAGCAAAACCGGCACGAACTGCTTCCACATTTTCCTCTGTAAGGGCGTCCTTAGCCACACCACCATTCATCTTAAGGGCACGAAGTGTTGCGACGATGACTACTGCATCTGGAGAAGTTGGCAAGTTTGGTGTCTTAATATCAAGGAATTTCTCAGCACCAAGGTCTGCACCAAAACCAGCTTCAGTAACAGTATAATCAGCCAAGCGAAGGGCTGTGCTTGTTGCTAAAACAGAGTTACATCCATGAGCGATATTGGCAAATGGACCACCGTGTACAAAGGCAGGTGTTCCGTAGATTGTCTGAACCAAGTTCGGTTTGATAGCATCTTTCAAAATCAATGCTAAAGCACCCTCAACCTGCATATCACCAACAGAAACTGGTGTACGGTCATAGCGATATCCGATAACGATATTCGCCAAACGACGTTTCAAATCTTCAATATCCGTCGCCAAGCAAAGAATAGCCATGATTTCGGAAGCTACGGTAATGTCAAAACCATCCTCACGAGGAATACCATTTAGAGGACCGCCAAGTCCAACGGTCACATGACGAAGAGCGCGGTCATTCAAGTCCACAACACGTTTCCAAAGAATACGACGTTGGTCGATTCCCAGCTCATTTCCTTGGTGTAAGTGGTTGTCAATCAAGGCAGAAAGAGCGTTGTTAGCAGTTGTAATGGCATGCATATCCCCGGTAAAGTGAAGGTTGATGTCTTCCATTGGCAACACTTGGGCATAACCACCACCGGCTGCACCACCCTTGATCCCCATTACTGGGCCAAGAGACGGTTCGCGAATAGCAATCATGGTTTTCTTACCAATCTTGTTCAAGGCATCCGCAAGACCAATGGTAATGGTTGATTTCCCCTCACCAGCAGGTGTTGTTGATGGCAGTAACCAAGATCAATTTCCCAACTGGATTGCTCTCAACTGCACGAATTTTATCAAAGCTGAGTTTAGCCTTGTACTTTCCATACAATTCCAAATCATCGTAAGAAATACCCAGTTTCTCAACAACATCAACGATTGGTTTTAACTCAATACTCTGCGCGATTTCAATATCTGTTTTCATTCAAAACTCCTCTAACCTCTAATGTGATAATTCATTATAACACAAAACAAGATTTTTAACATCCATAAACTCTCTAAACGTTCGTAAATATCCTTATTATAAAGATTTTTAGGCCTCTTTTGAAAATTTTATATGGCTTTATAGTTGTAAACTATAGTGTAGCTTTGTTTTAGCAAAATTTTATCGCTTTCATTTTACTTACTGTTTATTTTTGTGTACAATAGTCCTATGAAAATTTTAGTCACATCGGGCGGTACCAGTGAAGCTATCGATAGTGTCCGCTCTATCACTAACCATTCTACAGGCCGCTTGGGGAAAATCATCACCGAAACCTTGCTTGCTGCAGGGCATGAAGTTTGTTTGATAACGACAAAACGAGCTCTGAAGCCAGAAGCTCATCCCAACCTAAGTATTCGAGAAATTGATAATACCAACGACCTTCTAGTGGAAATGCTAGAACTTGTTAAGGATTATCAGGTCTTAATACACTCAATGGCTGTGTCCGACTATACTCCTGTTTATATGACGGGGCTTGAGGAGGTACAGGCCAGCTCCAATTTGGAAGAATTTTTAAGCAAGCATAATCATCAAGCTAAGATTTCTTCAACTGATGAGGTTCAGGTCTTATTCCTAAAAAAAACACCCAAAATCATCTCTCTAGTCAAGGAATGGAATCCTGCCATTCATCTGATTGGGTTCAAACTATTGGTTGATGTTAGTGAAGATTATCTTATTGAGATTGCTAGACAGAGTCTCATCAAGAACCAAGCAGACTTAATCATCGCAAATGACCTCACTCAAATTTCAGCAAATCAGCATCATGCAATCTTTGTTGAGAAAGAGCAACTCCAAACCGTTCAAACCAAAGAGGAAATAGCAGACCTCCTTCTTGAAAAAATTCAAACATACGATTCATAGAAAGGAAAGCCATGGCAAATATTCTCATCGCAGTGACAGGTTCCATTGCCTCCTATAAATCAGCTGACTTAGTCAGTTCCTTGAAAAAACAGGGCCATCATGTCACTGTCTTAATGACTGAGGCAGCGAGAGAGTTTATCCAACCGTTGACACTTCAAGTCCTCTCTCAAAATCCTGTCCACCTTGATGTCATGCAGGAACCCTATCCTGATCAAGTCAATCATATCGAACTAGGCAAAAGGACCGACCTTTTTATTGTAGCTCCAGCTACTGCTAATACCATCGCAAAGTTAGCCCACGGATTTGCGGACAACATGGTGACAAGTACAGCACTTGCCCTGCCAAACCACGTCAAAAAGTTAGTCGCGCCAGCCATGAACACAAAAATGTATGACCATCTGGCAACTCAGGCTAATCTAAAAACATTAGAGACCTATGGTTATCAGATCATATCTCCAAAAGAATCTCTACTAGCCTGTGGCGATCACGGCAAAGGCGCCCTAGCTGACCTGAATACAATTTTAGAAAGAATAAAGGAAACCCTCGATGAACAAACGCTCTAACATTGCACCCATTGCTATCTTTTTTGCAGTTATGCTCGTTATCCACTTTTTGAGTTCTCTCCTATTTAACCTTTTCCCATTTCCAATCAAACCAACTATCGTTCATATTCCAGTAATCATTGCTAGTATCATCTATGGTCCTCGAGTTGGGGTTACACTTGGTTTTCTTATGGGGTTATTGAGCTTAACGGTAAACACGATTACCATCCTTCCAACCAGCTACCTCTTCTCACCATTCGTACCAAACGGAAACATCTATTCTGCGATTATCGCTATTGTCCCTCGCGTTTTGATTGGGCTGACACCTTACTTGGTTTATAAATTATTAAAAAACAGAACGGGTCTCATCTTTGCTGGTGCTCTCGGTTCACTTACAAATACAGTCTTTGTACTTGGGGGAATCTTCTTTCTTTTTGGAAATGTCTTCGATGGAAATATCCAAAAACTCCTTGCAACTGTTATTTCAACCAACTCAATTGCTGAGCTTGTCATCTCTGCAGTTCTCACAGTAGCAATTGTCCCACGTTTACAAACCTTGAAAAAATAAAACAACTCCACTTTCGTACTGAAGGTGGAGTTTTCATATTTAAAGCATGAGAATAATCAAAAAAATGTGAAATCCAAAGAGCAGGAGTTGATACGAAAACGGTGTAGGTTGCTGACTTTTCTGACTATCCAAGTATAGGGTTAGAGATAGAAAAATCAAACCAAAAGCAATTACCATTCTGACGAGATAGGCAATTTCCATAATAGCAGCCATCAAAAGAATACCTAATAAGGGAAGGCCAAAAAGTGAAAGAGCTAGGGTACCTGCTAATAGAGAGATTAACGAAAGGACCAATAAACTATAAACTATGAAACGAGTCCAACCTGAGAAAACTTTCCCTTCTTTTTTCTGCTTTGACATCATCACGATTACCACAACTAGGTAAACAACAAGTATCATCACATTCTCTCCTAAATCAAAAATTCTTTACCACATTTTAACCAAATATGTCTTAAAAATCAATATTGGACCTTGACTTGCCTGACTATTTATTGTACTATACTTATGTATATACAGATAAATGGAGGTTCTTATGGATATACGAAAAAAAACGCAGTTTATGACCATGACTGCCCTACTCACTGCAATAGCGATTTTGATTCCAATCATTATGCCTTTTAAAATCGTTATCCCACCGGCTTCTTACACATTGGGAAGTCATATCCCCATCTTTATCGCCATGTTTCTTTCGCCTTTGATGGCTGCTTTTGTGATTATTGCTTCTAGTCTTGGTTTCCTGATGGCAGGTTATCCGCCTGTTATTGTACTTCGTGCCTTCTCTCACATCGTTTTTGGTACTTTGGGGGCTTTGTACTTAAAGAAATTCCCTGAAACCTTGGATAAACCAAAGACATCTTGGATTTTTAACTTTGTTTTGGGTGTTGTTCATGCTATTGCTGAAGTAATAGCTTGTATCATCTTTTATGCTACTTCAGGGACAAATGTTGAAAATATGTTTTATGTTCTCTTTGTCCTAGTTGGTTTTGGCACAATCGTTCATAGTATGGTAGACTATACATTAGCACTAGCTGTCTATAAAGTGCTTCGAAAACGTCGCTAAAAGGAAAAACTATGACAAAGGATCGCAAACAAGCTCTTCTCAAACTGTTAAAAGAGGCACCAAAAGCTCTCAATGGTCAAACCTTGCTGAACACTTTCATGTTACGCGCCAAGTCATTGTACAGGATATCGCTATTCTCCGAGCAGATGGAGCTCCTATCCTATCCACCAATCGTGGCTATATCTACAAAGAAAATGATGCCAGCCCCTACGTTCACAAACTCTTTAAAGTGAAACATGAATTAGAAGAAATTGGTCAGGAACTTCTAGCTATTGTAGATAATGGCGGACGCGTTCAAAATATCTTAATCGATCATCCCGTTTATGGCGAAATTGAAACCCTAGTCAAACTCACTTGCCGCCGAGATGTTCAGCACTTTCTGGAACAAGTCGAGAATTCAGACTTTAGACCCCTTTCTGAATTGACAGATGGCATCCATTACCACCTTGTTGAAGCCGAAACACAACAAGACCTCCACTATATCGAGGAGGCCTTGGATAAACTTGGTTATTTAGTAAAAGACTAGAAGGTTTCTTTCTCCCATCCGTCCTCTGTACGGTGGTGGCGATAGAAGAACTCTGACTTGTCAGGTGCTTCCATCATTTCCATCAGAGGCAACATATTATAGGCCAGATCCAAGTTTGGAATCTGGTCTTTTTGTACCCAAGATACTTCTTCAAATCTAAAAATTTGAGGTTTATATATGGAGAATTAGCTGTAACATGCTCTAAACACTATCCGTTTAATTTTACATTGAAAATTTTCTCCAAATTTTTTACAATATCGTTCCCTTAATTTCTTTTCGAGCAATAAACATACCATATTCTTTAGGAATGATTAACATCTCCTTATGAAAATGCATTTCCAATCTTTTACGAATGACTTTTTCTTCTAGCGAACCTATTTCTGAAATCCCTTTAAAGGATTGGATGTATTTAACTAAGTCATCTATACAAGTTACCTGTAACTCATCATCATAGAGTAATGTTTCGACAGAGTCAAAATACATACTCAGTTGCTTTTGCCATTTTGTAAAGTAAACGTTTTATTTTCCAAATCTTGATTGATCTCATCTTTAAATAAGCCTGCCAAATAATCTACAACTCCATTTTCACCAAATGTAGCACAGTAAAAAATTCCGCCTGTTTTTAAGACTCTATTCACCTCAGAGAGCGCTTTATGAATATCATTTACATGATGTAGAAGCATATTAGCAATAACAATATCAAATGTTTCATTCTCAAAAGAAATCTTTTGAATATCCATTATTGTATAGTTGACATTGTTCCTATTTCCAATCACTGACTTCGTTGTTTTTACCATATCTTTAGAAAAATCTGTAACAACCAACTGCTTCATTCTATCAATAGAATCACTATTACTTTTCCATAGTTCTCCTGTACCACATCCCAATTCTAGGACCTTTACCTCATCAGTGATTTGGTAGTTGGAAAATATCCAATTATTAAACCCTAATTTATTTTTTGAATACTTCTTATGTAGCTTTACTCTAATGTCAAGATTATCTTGTTTTGCATATTGTTCAATTACCTTATCAGCCATTTTCTTTTACTTCCTTTCATATCTTAAGATTATACCATAAAATAAAACATCTCCGATTTCAAAATTGAAGGTGGAGATTGTTAAAGATAAAGATAGAAAAGAAGAATAGGAAATATTGAAGTATTCAGTTGACATACACCGACATACTTATCCTATATTTAAGTACCAATCATTAAAGGTTAACACCGTTCCAGTAATCATAGAACTAAAAAATTTCTTTCTCCCATCCATCTTCTGTACGGCGGCTATAGAAGAACTCAGACTTGTCAGGTGCTTCCATCATTTCCATCAGAGGCAACATATCATAGGCCAGATCCAAGTTAGGAATCTGGTCTTTTTGTACCCAAGATACTTCTCCTTCCTCTGAGGATTGGAGATTTCCAGTAAACTCTGTTGCCTTATAACAAAAAACGATGTAGCGCCCACCTGAATCTAAGGGCCAATTTTTAATACCGACCAGTTGGGGATTCTGAATCGTTAGGCCTGTTTCTTCATAAATCTCACGAATGACAGACTCGGCAAAGGCCTCGCCATTCTCAACATGTCCTCCTGGAAAGGCATAGCCAGACCAGCGATTGTTTTCAGGAGAGCGATATTGCATGACTACTCGCTTAGTTTCAATGTCTTCAATCAGACAGATATTGGTTAAAATAGTTGCTTGGGCACGGGACATAGATTTGCTCGCTTTCTAAATTGTTATATGCCTTTTTCGAACTTAATATCAGATTTCATGATAAAGGGATTGATCAACTCATGATGTTCATAAGTAGTACGGGCCAAAAAACCTCTAGCAATGATGATTTCCTTATCTTGTATGCGATAGTCTATATTGATAGGGATGGCTGGATCCGAGATAACTGATAAAACAAAGAATGCTGCAAACCAAAGATAAAGTGCCGCCAATCCACTAAATATTTGAAAAATAAGGTGATACCATTGAACATCTCTTGTTCTATAAAAAATTCTCCAGGGATGGATTAAGAAGGTCAAACAAAGAATGAAAAACCAACTATTCCACAAAATCGGCGTAAAAGATAGTCCAAAAACCAACAACACCAAATGAAGAACCACAAAGGTCAGCAAAGCCAAATAAAGTGTCTTAAACGAAATTAACTTAGTTAGATTTTCTTTTGTCATGATTATTCCTCTTTTTGTCCTTATATTTCAAAATTGCCATCAATATCGCTGGAATGATGAAAAAGATCAGATAAGTAGCAATCGGAAGCCAGATGTAGCGATAATCAACAGATAATAGGGAAGGAATTTTTTTAACTTTTCTCCCTTTCACCCCAACAATTAAGTGGAGAAGAAAAATAGGTCCATTTATGTATAGAAAAGGTTCTAAAAATTCTTGTACTGAAGTCTTTTCACTAAAACCATCTCTAAAAATACCTTGATAGAGTGTGTGAACCAAAAAGACAAAATTCATAATAATTGGCAAGACATAGGACATTTCTTGATACGGTTTCGGGATAAGTGACGTCCCGAACAACACATACATGATACCAAAAATAGATAATAATATTATGCCACCATCCATAAAAGAAGCAATCTTTGAATGTCTTTCCATCCACAATTGGACGTGAGCTACCAAAGAATACTTTTTCTGGATTTTTCTCATTTTTCTGTCCTGTTGTTTGACCTTCTTTTTTCTCTTAATCTTTCGTTCCATTTACGCCTCCTTCTTCTCTTTTCTATCCGTATAACCAAAAGCAGAATGCCCAGCCCTAAGAAAAAGAAAAAGAGATAACTTACAATAGGAGCCCAGATATAGGCTGGATCCATAGAAATTATAGGGGGGAAATTCGTTGACTTACGACGTCCTAGCCAATTCAGACCTACCAAGAGATGAAAGGGAAAAAGAAGACCATTGAACCCAATAAATCCCCATGAAAAGTAACGCCATTTCTGAAGTTTATCACTACTAAAACGAAAGACAAGGAAATAGGTTGATAAGATCAGAAGGATAAGATTGAAGCTTAAGGGGGAAAGATAGTTCATGTTCGGTAATGGATAACTAATGTAAGAGGCGGCAAGAAATGATACAAACATAGATCCAAATAATACACTCGTATCCAAAAGTTGACCAATCCTTCTGTGCCTTTCCATCCAAAGAAAAATCCTCTTAGTCCAAGAAGGCTTTTCTTTTGTCTTGTACTTCATTTGCCTACTCATCTTCATTTTCATCTACTCCTTTTTTTGAGCCTTTAGAGAGAAAGAAGATTGCCAAAGTTAACATCAAGACTAGAAGATAGACGACAATAGGAAACCAGATATAGGATGACTCCAGTGAAAACAAAGGTGATAGAACGACTCTTCCTCTTTTTCTCACACCAATCAGTTGAAAAATGAAGCTAAGGATATTGATATAAATAAAGGGTTCACAAAATCTTTTAAGGCTCTTTTCTTTTTCCGTTTTCACTGACAAAAAGAGAGCATAGAACCTATTACCCAAGATAAAAAGATTCAATTGCAAGGGAAATAAGAGTTCTCTGTACCGAAAATCAGCTGGAATGCTTTTGTTTTGTGATGTTGTAAATTCTATAACTAGGAACAAGATGATATAAAAGGTAATATCAAACATAAATTTGACAAATCGATGCCCTTGTAACCAAAAACGAACAGAATCTAAGCTCGATGACTTCTTATAATTCTTCTCTTTCAAATTCATAATAACTTCTTTCTATTCAAAAATATATTCTAAAACGTGATTATTTGTTCATTGTATAATCAGAAAACAAATCGTAACTGTCCTTGCATTTAACTCTCAGATTCTGATGATTTCTTACATACCATTCTAATTTCAGTGATCGTTTTTCCAAGGTTAAGTATTTTTTCTTGACCATCAACAGTAAAACCCATTTTTTGATAGAAAGTAATGGCTCGCTTATTCTCTTTTAATACCCATAAAAATATTTCAGAGAACTGTTCAAGAGTCGTCAGAGCTTCCTTCATTAACTTCTGAGCAATACCTTTTCCATAATAGTCTTTTAACACATATAAGGCAATGATTTCACCAGATTGAATAGTCTTATCACGAAAGTTTCCATAACTGATAAAACCAACTACCTTCATGCCATCCATCGCGATCAATGTATTTTCTGGATATTTTTGACTAAAGAATCGACATCTTTCTAATGTCATCGTCTCCTGAAATTCTGCAGGTAAAAGGTCATCATAAGCCTCTCTCCACGTTTGCCAGTGAACGAGAGATTTTCCTTCTATCTCTTCAGGAGTTTCCATCTGTTTGACTGTGATGACCATTTGCTTCCTCCCATTCTTCTCTCAAAATGCCGTATTTAATACTATCATAATAAACAGCTTGATAATAACGAACTTTTGGAATATGAGCTTCTTTTTTCATTCTTAATTTCTCAGCCAATTTCATCATACCAAAATTTCCTGACCAAGTTGTCAAACCAAGATGCTCCAACTCCAAGTAATCCTTAAATGTCCGATCTATCCATTGTAGCATAGCAGCTTTTCCAATGCCAGAGTTCCAAAACTTGCTATCATAAATACAAATCCCCAATTCCATCCATCTTGTTTGTTTACATACCCAGTAGCGCGAAACAGTCCCAACTAGTTTATCATCAACAAAAATGCCAAGGCGATTTGAGTTGTTTAGAGTAGATTCTGATTTTTGGAGTTTAAATTCTTGAAAATTAGGAAAATGCTGATAATCGTCATAATAGGGAGCATCATACTGCTTCCAAATTGGATTAGATTGTGAATAAGCAATTTCCCACAAAGACACCAAATCTTCTTCAATTAGTTTTCCTAAATAAACCATACTTTTTCCTAATCCAACGCCTTCACTTCCAACATCATATCACGTATCTGTGCAGCCAGTTCAAAATCAAGTACTTCAACGGCTTCTTGCATTTGTTTTTCGAGTTTTTTGACGAGTTCCTTGCGCTCTTTTTTGTTGAGACTATTGATATCGACTTCCTTGTCCTCTTCTTTGGAAACTGCCTTGGTTACGGCGATTAGATCACGGATTTCTTTCTTAATGGTTTGTGGAACGATACCATGCTCTTCATTATAAGCCATCTGGATTTTCCGACGACGGGCCGTCTCATCAATGGCACGTTGCATAGACTGAGTCATCGTGTCCGCATACATGATGACATGTCCTTCGCTATTACGGGCAGCACGTCCAATGGTCTGGATGAGGCCACGTTCGTTACGAAGGAAACCTTCCTTGTCAGCATCTAGAATAGCAACCAAGCTTACCTCGGGAACGTCAATCCCTTCGCGGAGCAGGTTGATTCCGACCAAAACATCAAAAACACCCAAACGTAGGTCACGGATAATCTCCGTCCGCTCCAAGGTCTTAATGTCCGAGTGCATGTACTTAACCTTGATACCCATTTCCTTGAAGTAGTCGGTCAAGTCTTCTGCCATTTTCTTAGTCAAAGTGGTGATAAAGGTCCGTTCATTCTTTTCAACACGGACATTGATTTCACCTAGGAGGTCATCAATCTGTCCCATAGTCGGACGGACTTCCACCTCTGGGTCTAGAAGTCCTGTCGGACGAATGATTTGCTCAATCACTGTCTCGGTCTGTACATTTTCATAGTCACCTGGTGTCGCTGAAACATATACAATCTGGTGAACATGACTTTCAAACTCCTCACGACGGAGAGGACGATTGTCCAAGGCTGACGGTAAACGGAAACCATAATTAACCAGCATTTCCTTACGCGAACGGTCTCCATTGTACATACCTTTGATTTGCCCCATGGTCATGTGACTTTCATCAATCATAATCAAGAAATCATCTGGGAAGAAGTCAAGAAGAGTATAAGGAGGCTCTCCTTCGCTACGACCATCCATGTGGCGTGAGTAGTTTTCAATACCGTTGGTATAGCCCATCTCACGTATCATCTCAATATCATACTCTGTTCGCTGTTTCAAACGCTGGGCTTCTAGTAGTTTGCCTTCCTTTTCAAAGACAGCTAACTGCTCCTCCAACTCCGCCTGAATCTTGGCAATGGCAACTTCCATATGGTCGTCATTGGTCACAAAGTGAGTGGCAGGGAAAATCGCCAAATGATCGACTTCTCCCAATACCTGACCTGTCAAAGCCTCAACTTCACGGATACGGTCAATCTCATCCCCGAAAAACTCTACTCGAAAAGCGTGTTCATCACGAGAAGCTGGGAAAATCTCCACCACATCCCCGCGAACGCGAAATCTTCCCCGTTGGAAATCAATATCATTGCGTTCAAATTGGATATCAACCAAGTCATTCAAAAGTTTATCACGAGAAATCTCAAGACCTGGACGAAGACTAACGACGCTATCAGAATATTCCTTGGGCGAACCCAAACCATAGATACAAGAGACTGAAGCCACGACAATGACATCATTTCGCTCCAGAAGGGCTGATGTCGCAGAGTGGCGGAGCTTGTCAATCTCATCATTGACCGAGCTATCCTTCTCTATATAGGTATCGCTTGAAGGGACATAGGCCTCAGGTTGGTAATAATCATAGTAAGACACGAAATACTCAACAGCATTTTCAGGGAAAAATTCCTTAAACTCCCCATAGAGCTGACCAGCTAGGGTTTTGTTATGGGCAATGACCAGAGTAGGTTTATTGACTTTGGAAATGACCTGACTCATGGTATAGGTCTTCCCTGTACCCGTCGCCCCCATCAAAATTTGGGCCTTTTCTCCACCCTCTATATTGTCAACCAACTGCTCAATTGCTTGTGGTTGATCTCCTGAAGGTTGGTATTTTGATACTAGTTTAAATGTATTATCTGTAATTCTATTAATCATGATTGCCTCATCTGCATTATTCTATCCTTCTATTTTACCATAAATTTACTTTTCAGACTCTTCTCTAAGTTGATAAGAGCGAGGGTTCTATGTTACATTTTCTCACATAAGATCCATAAAATTTGCCTTTTCATTCATTTTCTGATATAATGGGAAAATATTCGGAAAAGGAGACTAAAAATGAAGAAAAAAATACTAGCATGTTTGCTCATTTTATTTCCCATTTTCTCACTAGGTATGGCAAAAGCTGATACTGTTAAGATTGTGTCTGATACAGCTTACGCACCTTTTGAGTTTAAAGATTCAGATCAAACCTATAAAGGGATTGATATTGATATTATCAATAAAGTCGCAGAAATCAAAGGATGGAACATCCAAATGTCTTATCCTGGCTTTGACGCAGCTGTAAATGCAGTGCAGTCAGGTCAAGCAGATGCCATTATGGCAGGTATGACAAAAACAAAAGAACGTGAAAATGTCTTTACCATGTCTGATACCTATTATGATACAAAAGTTGTCATTGCTACGACAAAGGCAAATAAAATCACCAAATATGAGGAACTTAGCGGAAAAACAGTTGGAGTTAAGAACGGAACTGCCGCTCAACGTTTCCTCGAAAGTATCAAAGATAAATACGGTTTCTCTATTAAAACCTTTGATACAGGTGATTTGATGAATAACAGTCTAAGTGCTGGTGCTGTAAATGCCATCATGGATGATAAACCTGTTATTGAGTATGCGATTAATCAAGGACAAGATCTCAGCATCAATATGGATGGTGAGGCTGTTGGAAGCTTTGCTTTTGGTGTCAAGAAAGGGAGCAAGTATGAACACTTGGTTACCGAGTTTAATGAAGCCCTAGCACAAATGAAGAAAGATGGTAGCTTGGAGCAAATCATCCAAAAATGGACAGCTTCTACAACTACGGCAACCCCGACGACAACTACTGCTGCTGGACAAAAAGCTACTCCAGTGAAAAGCAAGTACATTATTGCCAGTGACTCATCTTTCGCCCCATTCGTCTTTCAAAATTCAAGCAATCAATACACTGGTATTGATATGGACCTCATCAAGGCCATTGCCAAAGATCAAGGTTTTGAAATTGAAATTACCAACCCAGGATTTGACGCAGCCATCAGTGCTGTTCAAGCAGGACAAGCAGATGGTATCATTGCTGGTATGTCTGTAACAGATGCCCGTAAGGAAACCTTCGACTTCTCAGAATCATACTACACAGCAAATACGATTCTCGGTGTGAAAGAATCAAGCACGATAGCTTCTTATGAAGACCTCAAGGATAAAACTGTCGGTGTTAAAAACGGAACTGCTTCCCAAACATTCCTTACTGAAAATCAAAGCAAATACGGCTATAAGATTAAAACCTTCGCAGATGGCGCATCAATGTATGACAGTCTGAATACTGGAGCTATTGATGCTGTGATGGATGATGAGCCAGTTCTCAAATATTCTATCAGCCAAGGGCAAAAATTGAAAACACCAATCGCTGGAACTCCAATCGGTGAAACTGCCTTTGCGGTTAAAAAAGGAACAAACCCTGAATTGATTCAGATGTTCAATAACGGACTTGCAAACCTCAAAGCTAACGGTGAATTCCAAAAGATTCTTGACAAGTATCTAGCTAGCGAATCTTCAACTAACTCTACAAGTACGGTTGACGAAACAACTATCTGGGGCTTGCTTCAAAATAACTACAAACAACTCCTTAGCGGACTTGGAATCACTCTTGCTCTAGCTCTTATCTCATTTGCAATTGCCATTGTCATCGGTATTATCTTCGGTATGTTTAGCGTTAGCCCATACAAATCTCTTCGTCTAATCTCTGAGATTTTCGTTGACGTTATCCGTGGTATTCCCTTGATGATTCTTGCAGCCTTCATCTTCTGGGGTATTCCAAACTTCATCGAGTCGATTACAGGCCAACAAAGTCCAATCAATGACTTTGTAGCTGGTACTATTGCCCTTTCACTCAATGCTGCTGCTTATATCGCTGAAATTGTTCGTGGTGGGATTCAAGCTGTTCCAGTTGGGCAAATGGAAGCCAGCCGCAGTCTTGGTATCTCTTATGGAAAAACCATGCGTAAGATTATCTTGCCACAAGCGACTAAATTGATGTTGCCAAACTTCGTCAACCAGTTCGTTATCGCTCTTAAAGATACAACCATCGTATCTGCTATCGGTTTGGTGGAACTTTTCCAAACTGGTAAGATCATCATCGCCCGTAACTACCAAAGTTTCAAGATGTATGCAATCCTTGCTATCTTCTATCTTGTAATTATCACGCTTTTGACTAGACTAGCGAAACGCTTAGAAAAGAGGATTCGTTAATGGCAAAACTAAAAATTGATGTAAATGATTTGCATAAGTACTATGGAAAAAACGAAGTTTTAAAAGGTATTACTACTAAGTTTTATGAAGGAGATGTTGTTTGTATCATCGGTCCTTCTGGTTCTGGTAAATCCACATTCCTCCGTAGCCTTAACCTCCTCGAGGAGGTAACGAGTGGCCACATCACAGTAAATGGTTACGATCTGACTGAAAAATCAACCAATGTCGACCATGTTCGTGAAAACGTGGGAATGGTCTTCCAACATTTCAACCTCTTCCCTCACATGTCAGTCCTAGAAAATATCACTTTTGCACCTATTGAACACAAACGGATGACCAAAGAAGAAGCTGAAAAATTGGGGATGGAGTTGCTTGAAAAGGTTGGACTAGCAGATAAAGCTAATGCCAACCCAGATAGCCTTTCAGGCGGTCAGAAACAGCGTGTAGCTATCGCTCGTGGACTTGCCATGAATCCTGATATCATGCTCTTTGATGAGCCAACTTCCGCTCTGGACCCTGAAATGGTTGGAGATGTACTGAATGTCATGAAGGAATTGGCGGAACAAGGTATGACCATGATTATCGTAACCCATGAGATGGGATTTGCTCGCCAGGTAGCCAACCGTGTTATCTTTACGGCTGATGGTGAATTCCTAGAAGATGGGACACCAGATCAAATCTTTGATAACCCGCAACACCCTCGTCTAAAAGAGTTCTTGGACAAGGTCTTAAATGTATAAAACAAAACTGTAAGGTTCTCCTTACAGTTTTTTAATTACGTATTGGATTTTTTGTTTTTTTTGAAAATTATGATAAAATAAAAACTATGATAATGAGGAAATCTCATCCCTAGTCCAACTAGGAAAAAATATAGAAATTAGGTAGCTAGATGTCATCAAAGGTTATTGTTACAATTTTCGGTGCGAGTGGAGATTTAGCTAAACGCAAACTCTACCTTCCCTTTTCAGACTCTATAAATCAGGCAATCTCTCTGAGCATTTTGCTGTTATCGGAACAGCTCGTAGACCTTGGAGTAAGGAATATTTTGAATCTGTAGTTGTCGAGTCCATCCTTGATTTGGCAGATAGTACCGAGCAAGCCCAGGAATTTGCTAGCCACTTCTACTATCAAAGCCATGATGTGAATGACACGGAACATTACATTGCTTTGCGTCAATTACAAGCTGAGCTTAATGAAAAATACCAAGCTGAACACAATAAGCTCTTCTTCTTGTCTATGGCACCACAGTTCTTCGGAACCATTGCCAAACACCTCAAATCTGAAAACATTGTCGATGGCAAAGGTTTTGAGCGCTTGATCGTTGAAAAACCTTTTGGTACAGACTACGAAACAGCTAGCAAACTCAATGAAGATCTCCTTGCGGCCTTTGATGAAGAGCAAATCTACCGTATCGACCATTACCTAGGTAAAGAGATGATTCAGAGTATCTTTGCTGTTCGTTTTGCTAACATGATCTTTGAGAATGTTTGGAATCGCGAACACATCGATAATGTTCAGATTACCTTTGCGGAACGATTGGGTGTAGAAGAACGCGGTGGCTACTACGATCAATCTGGTGCCCTTCGTGATATGGTGCAAAACCATACTCTCCAACTTCTCTCTCTTCTAGCCATGGACAAACCAGCTAGCTTTACAAAAGATGAGATTCGCGCTGAAAAGATAAAGGTCTTTAAAAATCTCTATCATCCAACTGAGGAAGAATTGAAAGAACAGTTTATTCGTGGTCAATATCGCTCTGGTAAAATCGATGGCATGAAATACATTTCCTATCGTAGCGAACCAAATGTCGACCCAGAATCTACAACAGAAACCTTCGCATCTGGCGCCTTCTTTGTAGATAGCGATCGCTTCCGTGGTGTTCCCTTCTTCTTCCGTACTGGTAAACGTCTGACTGAAAAAGGAACTCATGTCAATATCGTCTTTAAGCAAATGGACTCTATCTTTGGAGAACCATTAGCACCAAATATCTTAACCATCTATATCCAACCAACTGAAGGATTCTCTCTCAGCCTCAATGGGAAGCAAGTCGGTGAAGAATTTAACCTAGCACCAAGTTCTCTGGATTACCGTACAGATGCTACTGCTACTGGAGCCTCACCAGACCCATACGAGAAATTAATCTACGATGTCTTGAATAACAACTCAACCAATTTTAGCCACTGGGATGAGGTAAGTGCTTCTTGGAAATTGATTGACCGTATCGAAGAGCTCTGGGCTGAAAATGGTGCTCCACTTCATGACTATAAAGCCGGAAGTATGGGACCTCAAGCAAGTTTTGACTTACTTGAAAAATATGGAGCCAAATGGACCTGGCAACCAGATATCGCCTATCGTGAAGATGGCCGTTTAGAATAGCAAAAATATCCTGCAAGATTGACTTGCAGGATATTTATTTTGTATTAAATCAAGCCTTCTAAGAGACCTTTCATAAAGTTTTCGGAGTTGAACTCACCAATATCATCGATTTTTTCACCGAAACCAATCAATTTTACAGGGATATTAAGTTCTTCGCGGATAGCCAGAACAACACCACCTCGGGCAGTTCCATCAATTTTTGTCAAAACAATTCCTGTCAATGGTGTTATCTTAGAAAATTCCTTAGCTTGTACCAAGGCATTCTGTCCAGTTGACGCATCAAGGGCAAGGAAGGTTTCATGAGGTGCTTCTGGAACGACACGTTTGATAATGCGACCAATCTTTTCCAACTCGGCCATAAGGTTGTCCTTGTTTTGCAGACGGCCTGCTGTATCAATCATGAGAATGTCAATCCCTTCTGCTACAGCACGTTCCATCCCATCAAAGACCACACTAGCTGGATCAGCCTTTTCAGGCCCCGTCACAACAGGAACATCAACACGACGACCCCATTCAGCTAGCTGGGCCACTGCACCCGCACGGAAGGTATCTGCCGCAACTAACATGACTTTCTTGCCAGCTTGTTTGTAGCGATGAGCTAATTTCCCGATAGAAGTTGTTTTCCCAACACCATTGACTCCGACAAAGAGCATGACTGTCAAACCATCTTGGAAATGGATTTGTTCATCGTAGTTGCCATCCTTCTCATAGAGCTCGACCAATTTCTCGATAATGACACGACGGAGCGCGTCAGGCTTCTTAGCGTTTTCGAGTTTAGCTTCATAGCGTAGTTCTTCTGTTAAGTTTGAAGCGACTTGCACACCGACGTCGCTCATGATGAGCAGTTCTTCCAATTCTTCGAAGAATTCTTCATCGACTGAACGGAAGTTGGCAAAGAAAGCATTCAAACGAGCTCCGAATCCCGTACGGGTTTTCTTGAGACTGCGGTCATATTTTTCCTGAACGGTTTCCTCAACCTGAGGAAGTTCGTCTTCTACTACTTCAGAAGCTAACCCTTCTTCGAACTCTATAGTTTCTTGGTTTTCTTCTTCTAGAATTTTTTCTGGCTCTTGGAATTGTTCCAATTCATAAGAGTCTAGCTCAGGCTCTTCCTGAGCAGTTTTTTCGAGTGCTTCTGGTTCAATAACTTCTTCTGTCGTTATCTGTGAAATTTCTTCTTGAGCAGGTGTTTCTTCCTCTTTGTCCCTTGCTGTCTCTTCCTGAGAAGTTTCTTCGATAGCTGTTTGGTTTTCTTCAACCTCTTCTGACAAATCAATATTTTCCAGTGCTTCTTTTACAATATCTTCGATTTTCGGCTCTTCTTTTTTTCCGAATAAACGGTCAAATAATCCCATATTTTAGTTCTCCTTTAGCACGTATTCTTCGATAACCCAAGCGACGGCTTCCTCGTCGTTGGTCATGGGGGTAATGACATTGGCAACTGCCTTAACTGCTGGGACTGCATTTTGCATGGCAACTCCCAAACCTGCCCACTCAATCATAGAAAGGTCATTGGCCTCGTCCCCACAAGCCATGACCTGGCTTTGGTCGATTCCTAGGTGTTTAATTAATTTCGCTAAACCTGTTGCCTTGTGGACGTTTTTCGGTGACCATTCCAATAAGAGTTCACGCGATTTGAAGATTTCATATTGGTCAAACAATTCAGGAGAAATCTGTTGAATGGCTGCATCCAAGGGTTCTTGGGCAAAGGCAGTCACGCATTTATTATAAGTTATCTGACTAGATAGCTCTTCAAAAGCGACTGGCACGAAAGTCAGAGCTGGATTAAACTTAGCATAGAGACTTTCTTGGTCTGATTGGATTTGATAGACTGTTCCTTCTGAAATGGCATCTAACGGCAAGCCTAGTTTTTCAGTTTCTTCGTACAATCGTGTCACATCGTTGATAGAAAAGACTGTTTTATCGAGAATCTCTCCCGTATTTTTCTGAACAAGCCCTCCATTAAAGGTGATGGTGTATTCATCCTCCTGTCCATCTGTTCCCAACTCCTTGAGAAAGAAATCCATAGCTTTCAGAGGACGGCCTGTTGTCAGTACGACCTTGATGCCACGATCACGCGCAGCTTTTAAGACTGCCTTAGTTCGATCTGTCAGCTTTTTATCCGTTGTCAGTAAGGTACCATCCAAATCGAGTGCAATCAATTTAATATCTGCCATTACAAGCCCTCCATATAAGTCATCACTGACTGGTCCTTATGGTGGCCAATCACCGTCTCTGCTAATTCTAAAATCTCTTGTCGCGCGTTTTCAGGAGCGATTGGGTGTCCCACAACCTGCATCATGTGAAGGTCATTGAGATTATCACCAAAAGCCATGACCTGATCCATGCTAAGCCCCAGTTTTTTGGCTAGCTCAACAATAGCCACACCCTTATCAACGTAGTCCAAGACAATATCAATGGATTCAAAACCAGTTGTCATGGCTTTCACACCAGGAACATTTTCGTTGACCCAGGCCTCCCCAGCTTCTATCGTTTCTTCAGTAAAGTTAGTAGTGAATTTAAAAATCTCATCCGTGATATCTTCCAAACTCGCTACTTTTTGAATGTTTTCATTGTAGTGACGACTAAACATGAGATAGGTCTCATCCACTGTATCCAAAACATAACAAGCTTTTTTCCCCGTCAGTAGCATTTTTCTTTCATCAAAATAAGGTGATTTCTTTAAAGCTTCAAAAGTGCTCAAGTAAAAATCCCGAGACATAGTAGCCTCGTACATATCCTCGCCATGAAACTCAACATAGCTACCATTTTCAGCTATAAAAATCACTTCATCACGCACATCCGCAAACAACTTTTTCAGGGACAAGATACCGCGACCTGAAGCCACAGCAAAATAAATCCCCTTTTCCTTGTAGGAAACAAGTACGTTTTTGAGGCGTTTCATATCAAACCGACCCTCTCCATCTAGAAAGGTTCCATCCATATCGGTTGCTACAAGTTTAATCATAAAATCCTTCATTCTCCAATTGATAAATCTACCTTCTATTATACCATAGATAAGCTAAAAAAGGACTTGTACAGTAGGATTGGCAACTGTATTGCCGTGCTTTTTCGGTAAAACTTCAAAGGGCCTAAAAATTAGAATCGTAGAACTTTTTTCAGATAGTTTAAAAAGTTTGTATTCCCCTACCCTTTTCTCTATAATGGAGAGAAAGGAGATGACTATGACAGAAATAAAACATGAAATTGATGCTAACTTTACAGGCCGACTCAATATCCTACGCGCAGGTGTTCTAGGAGCCAATGATGGAATTATTTCCATTGCTGGAGTCGTTATCGGTGTTGCCAGTGCGACGAGCAATATCTGGATTATCTTTTTATCAGGTTTGGCCGCTATCCTCGCTGGCGCTTTTTCTATGGCAGGCGGCGAATATGTCTCTGTATCCACTCAGAAAGACACGGAAGAAGCCGCTGTTGCCAGAGAACAGTTGCTCTTGGATAAGGACATCGAATCTGCAAAACAATCTCTCTATGCCGCTTATCTTCAAAATGGTGAGTGTGAAACGTCCGCCCAACTCTTGACCAACAAGGCCTTCTTAAAAAATCCCCTCAAAGCCTTGGTCGAAGAAAAGTATGGAATCGAGTACGAAGAGTTTACCAACCCTTGGCATGCTGCGATCTCTAGCTTTATCGCCTTTGTACTGGGAAGTCTTCCGCCTATGCTTTCAATCACTGTCTTTCCAAGTGACTATCGCATTCCTGCTACTGTTCTTATCGTAGCCCTTTCCCTTCTTATTACGGGATATACCAGTGCTAAATTAGGAAAAGCTCCTACGAAAACTGCTATGATCCGTAACCTCTGTATCGGACTTCTCACCATGGGGGTAACCTTCCTCTTAGGACAACTCTTTAGTATCTAAGATAAAAGAAATACCTCGATAAATATCGAGGTATCTTTTTTACATTTGCACAATCTTGCGATAGCTTCTTGAGGTAATCATAAAGATCAAAACGTAGACGATGAGGAAGATGGCACAAATCGACAAAGTGACAGTCAACATCATGGTTGCATCTAGTACCCCAATGACTTTTAGGATGAGGCTAAGCATATGATAGGCAAAAGCAAGGTGTAGGAAGGCAAAGAGCAATGGAAGGAAGAAAACAGTTAGAACCTGTTTGTTAATGGTTTGCTTGATTTGCTTTTGATCAAGTCCGACCTTTTGCAAAATGATGAAGCGTTCACGATCTTCATAGCCCTCAGAGATTTGTTTGTAGTAGATGACAAGAACTGTTCCCACCATAAAGATGATAGAGAGGAAGATACCGATGAAGAAGACACCTCCATAGAGGGCACTTATTTGCGCACTGCTATCAGCCAGATTGCTTCCGAATACATAGCTTCCCTCTTTGTTTAAGTCTCTATTGAAGTTACCAAGATACTCTGTAAAGTCATCAGCGAGTTTGAGCTGTTCTTCCTCACTTGCTGTTACATTCATACCACCATAAAGTTGATCAAAGAGAGAGGAATCAGGATATTGATCAATAAAGGCCTGCAGATTAGGGACAACTAGATAATTGTAGTCCGATGTGAGAATGTTATATTGATTTGGCACATGTTCCAGAATAAAATCATTTTTAATTTCTTCTTTAACTGTGTAGGTCTGATCATTTAGAGTGAGTTCTTTCTGTCCTTCAAGCACCTTATTCTTGGTAAACAAGCCGACTTCATTGCCTGAAAGGGAGAGTTTTTGATCAGTCATGTTTTCATAGTCTTTTTGGTCAAAGACCATAAAAATGGTTTTCGGTTGAACAAAGTTATTCCCCTTTGTAAAGATACGGAGCTTGGTTCCATCTTGGCTCTCGATGCCAAAATTGCTATGACGAAAGACTTCTTTTTTGGTGACAGTTAATCCCTTATCACTAGCATACTGACTCAAAAGTTTATCTAAATCTTCTTTTTCAACATTTCGCCCTGTAATTCCAAAATCATGTGGATTCATGAATTTTTTGAACGTTTCAGAAGCCGAGAAGATACTGGTTGCTGCTGACATGGTTACCAAGACCATGGTTGAGAGAATAGCAATCGTTGCCAAACCAACCGCATTTTTCTTCATGCGAAAGATAAGATTGGATACTGAAATCATGTTGTTGGGTTGGTAATAGTAACGCTTGTTTTTCTTCAAGATTTGTAGGAATACTGTAATTCCTGCATTAAACAAGAGGTAAGTCCCAAAGATTACCAACAAGACTGCCACAAAGAAAATCAGAACAGCATTAAGTGGATTTTCAACTGTAACTGCTAGGTAGTAGCCAGATCCCATACTAATCAAACCTAGAATAGTTTGAAGACTTAAGAAACGTCCTTTTTTCTCACCACTGGCTTTCTCACGAGAGAGCTGAAGGGCATTCATACGTGCAATCCGAAAGGCATTGATAAAAACCAGACCTAGGAAAATAGCTCCAAAAATAAGGGTAACTAGGATAAAGACGCTTGGTTGGAAAGTCGCTACGAGCTCCACCTTCATATTCATTAGCTTCAGAAGCAGAGCAAAGATGAGCTTATCAAAGAGAGCTCCTAGGCCAAGTCCAGCTGTCAAGGTTAGGGAGCCAAAAATAAGAAGCTCCTTAAAGACCATGCTGATCAAATGGCGTTTTTCTAATCCTAACATGCCATAAATCCCTAGTTCTTTGGAACGGTTTTTCATGACGAAACTATTGGCATAAAAGACGATGATGGCAGAGGCTATAGTGACAATCACCATACCGAGACCAAGCGTCATGGAGATGGTTTCTCCCCCTCGAATCTTGCCAATATTAGGGTTCAGTGTCAATGAGTAAAAGAGATAAGTTATGGTCATAGCTAAGAGAACAGCTAAAGCAAAGGGATAGTAGAGTTTGCGATTTTTGATTAAGTTCGAAACCGCTAACTTATTGGTCAATCGAAACATACTAATTCACCTCGCTTGCCATAACAGTCAAAGTATCAGAGATTTCTTGGAACATCTGACGTTCTGTCTTGTCTCCACGGTAGATTTGGTTATAGAGAATTCCGTCCTTGATAAAGAGAACGCGCTTGGCCCTGCTAGCTGCAGCTGTTGAGTGGGTTACCATAAGAATGGTTTGCCCACGCTCATTGATTTCATCAAAAACATCTAGAAGAGCTGCAGATGACTTGGAATCAAGGGCTCCTGTTGGCTCATCCGCAAGGAGAATTTCAGGTTCAGTGATGATGGCGCGTGCTACTGCTACCCGCTGTTTTTGACCCCCTGAGATCTCGTAAGGGTACTTCTCTTGCAATTGGTTGATGCCCAAATTTTCAGCTGTCACTACCAATTTCTTCATCATCTCTGTGATAGGTTTTCGTGATAACACTAACGGAAGCAAGATATTGTCCTTAACAGACAAGGTATCTAGCAAGTTAAAGTCTTGGAAGACAAATCCCAACTTCTCACGACGGAAACTCGAAGCCTGTGAATTCTTAATAGTGGCTGTGTCTGTTCCGTTTAAGTAAACCTGTCCGCGAGTTGGTTTATCCAGCATAGCTAGGATGTTGAGCAGGGTTGATTTCCCCGAACCAGACTCACCCATGATGGCAACGTAGTCACCCTTTTCTACGGTAAAGTGAATATCTTTGAGTGCTTCTACTTGGTTTCCTTGGAAACGTGTTTTGTAGATTTTTTGAACGTGTTTTACATCTAAAAGTGTCATGATTTTCTCCTTCTTAATATCCCATCATTTGAAACTGTGCTTGCATCATAGCGCATCCCAGTTGAACACGCTCGATATCTTTTTGACTTGGTTTTCTTGTTTTCTTTTGTAAAATTCTTTTCATGGTTTTGCTCCTTTGTTCTTTATGAGTCTAGTTTATCGCAAAAAAGGACTGCCTGCCATAACCTAACCTTACAAAAGAGACTTTAATCTTACATTTTTGTAAGATTGAAGAATATCAAGCAATTTCGCTATCAATATTTTACCATAAAAGAAAGGCAAGAAGAAAACCCTTGAAGATACAAGGGTTAAAATTAACTATTCAGTCTGCATCAATCAGTAAGAAATGTAGCTACAATTTGATAGGACATTCCTTCAATTAATTATATTTCTATATAAGCAGAACAGTTTTCTTCTAAAGAAAAATCGCTCTTTATTATTTTATCAAGATATATGAAAACAATGATAAAGATTATTAATATGGTCTAAATTGTTTAAAAAATAGAGTAATCTCTTTGTTACAATATATTCAATTTCATAGCTATAAATATCCTACACAATTAACACCAATAACTCCTCTTCTTAAGAAAATGGTTTTAATCTTATCGTAGTTAAGTTGTTCATAGTCAAAGCGTTCGTAATCAAATTTTTCATGCTCAAACGATTCGTATTCAAACTTCTCATATTCAAAAATTTCTATTCCGATTTCTTTAACCACTTCTTCAGGTAACTCGTAATCTTGATCTACTAAACCAAATAGAGTAAATCCTGATTCAACACAAAATGATAGCACTGGATTGTATATTGAAGAGTAAATAACAGAGCCAGCTATTGACCCTACAAAACTACCAATCATGTATCCTAAAGATATAACTTTATTAAGTTTAGAAAGAAAATTAGGTAGCGAAATTTTAATGTATGCATCTCCTAATAATCCCATTGAAAATGCACAGGTTGTAATAAACATTTCTTTAATTAACTCGTTAACCATCTCACTTCTATTCATCTCACCAGTAAATACTTTATACGAGCTCTTCATCGAATTCATTACTAGTACTGTCACTACACCTACTACCGATGGGTTAACTTTTTTATAATCCTTTCCAAATACCCCAGACAGACAACTTGCTGTAATTGCAGCAGATACCGTTCCTCGAACAAAGCCCTCTCCTGCTCCTGTAAGTGCCGCAAAACCTATTTTTTTAAACTGTTTTTCATCGACATATCCATTCTTAATTAGATAGGCTACTGCATTCCATATTTCAGGTGCAACTCGCAAAACCATTGATATTGTGGCAGCTGTCAATCCTGCTTTGTATGATTTCTTTAACATATCAGTGTATTTAATAAGCTCTTCAGTTGTTAAGTGTAAATCCTCAGAATTTACTCCACCCTCCTTAGACAAAGTAGCAAGTTCACGTGCTTCCTTTTCCGACAAAGGAATCGATTCATTTCCCTCATTATCTTTAACTCTATCACTGAGTAATTCTAGAGTCTCTTCACGGCGATAAACTTGCTCCGGCCACTTTACAGCGTCTTCGCTTATTTTTCTCTCTAAAGACATGGTCGCTTCTTCTAACTGATCTGATGGAATTACTCTATACTGTCCTTTATAAACTGGATCACTCAAAATTGTGTCTGCTGAGTATCCTCTCTTCTCTAAATATAAATCTAAAGCATCTTTTCCACCTTGAGACTGATATTCGCTAAAACGTTGAAAAATGCTCTTAGCTTGTTGTTCTGCACTGGATGCTCCATTTTTATAATATTTTAAACCAAACTTAGCATCGAAGTTTACTCCCGTAATATCAGCAGACCCAAAATCATGGCTACGATCAACTTGTACTCTGTTTGTTGAAGAATTAATAGCCGCATTAATATTAAAGGTTCCAGCATGCCAAAACTCAGCGGCATCTCCCTTTAATGTATCTATAAGCGCACCACTTGCTTTAAATTCATTTAGATTATTCACCAACTTTTTTATCTCTGATTCTACAGAGTCTATATAACGTACACCGGCAGTATATCCTGCAAAATTACCTGCGTTCTTCTCAAAGAATTCATATCCCTCTTTAAAGGCTTCCATTCTTTATCCCTCCAAGAACTCAGATAATCCATCCATGTATAATATTAAAGTCAAAGCTCGAAATTGCTGGTCAGTAATTTTTCTCTGTTCATCTGTTGTTGTGATCCATTTTGTAGCTTCTGCAACTGCATTGACTGCATCCGCTGCAATAGCTGGCACAGGTCCCAAGAAAGATAATAATGTATTTCCAACATTCATCATAATATCAGGAATATCACCCATTGCACTAACTGCAGCATCTATTGCTTGTTCTGGTAGAGATTTTTTAAATTCTATAAGTTCAAATTCGGTTTTATAATTCCGACAAAGCTCAATAAATTCATTGTAGTCTTCTGGATTATCTATAGTTTTTGAGATAAGCATCATCCACGTTTCCCTAACCAACCGTATTTCATTCCATATTTATCGAATTTTACATTCATGCTAGATATTTCATTCTTACTAGCTTGATTTTCACCTATAAAGAGTACATGTTGATCAGATGTTATAGTTGCCATGTTAGCTAGATAATCTTTTTCAAGCCATACAGCAACTCCAATAGAACCATCTTTTGTACCAACAATATAATTATCTTCATCATCATTTGTACTTACTAGTTGACGTAAATAATTTCCGTAACCATGAGTTTGGTCATCGCAAACAATAATCAACTTTCTAATATTTTGCCCAAACATAAAGTTCCCCCATATTATACATGAATTTGTTATTATGATTTCTTATTGCTATGTATTGCTTTCAATGCTTTGGCATGTTTCACAATAAAAATCAAAATCATTTTATACGCTTATTATACCATTTCAGAATTTGATTTGACAAGTTTAAAAAAACTTCGTCCTCTTGGACGAAGTTCATGCTTCAACTATTATCACCAAAACCAACCATCATTGTCTTCAATGGCTTGGGCTTCCTTGCGCTTGCGTGGGCCAGTGCCATACATTTCTGCTTCGATTTCTTCCTTAGTTGGCAGGATAGAGGCAAGAATGATGTAAATAATCACACCAATTCCAAAATTTGCTACGGTAAAAATGGCGAAGAGAAAGCGGACTAGGGTTACATCAAAATTCCACTTGTCTGATAGCCCAGCTAAAACTCCTGACACCATACGATTTCGTCTCATTTTATAAAATTTTGTATTCATGATTGTTTCCTCTTTCGGTATTCTTACAAGTAGTATAGCATGAATCAAAACTATCAACATCAGTCCTTAGGCCGATTTATGATGACGAGTTTACCTCGACAAACTCCACAGCGATAGCGTTTGGTATCAATTCTTCTCTTACGCTGATAACTTTGCTGGCAAGATTGGCACTGATAGACTAAGTAACTATCTTGACTTTTCAAAGGTGGTACAAAGCGTAGTCCATCCACTTCTTTCAAAAGTTCCTTGAAATCTCGGTCCTTATGGCGATAACCCTTTTTCTGAAAATAAAGGTGATAGTGACAGAGTTCATGGCGAACGATTTTGCGAAAGACTTCCAAACCTAGTTCCTGATAAACCTTGGGATTAAAATCCAAATGCCCATCCTTTGGGAAAAATCGTCCACCTGTCGTTCGCAGACGAGAATTCCACTGGGCTTGGTGGGTAAAAGGTCTACCAAAGTCTTCGAGGGAAACAGACTGAACGTACTCAGTCAGTTTCATTTGGAGCTAGAAGCGACAGATTGACTTTTTCACGTTCGGTATCGATTTTCTTAACCCAAACCGTTACCAAATCTCCAACTGACACCACTTGGCTGGGATGTTTGATAAATTTACGACTCATATGGGAAATATGAATCAAGCCGTCCTCGTGAATCCCAATATCAACGAATGCACCGAAATCAACAACATTACGCACCACGCCTTCCAGCTTCTGGCCAACTTTTAAGTCCTTGATATCCAGTACATCTTGACGTAGAACAGGTGCATCAAAAGAATCACGGAAATCTCGACCTGGTTTGAGAAGATCGGCAATGATATCTTTAAGGGTTTCCGGGCCAAGATCCAGTTCTTGCGCCATCTCCTTAACTGAAAGGGACTTAAGCTTATTTTGTGCTTCTTCATTCAAGTCCTTGATATCCAAGCGTTTGAAGAGCTCCTTAACCGCAGCATAGTTTTCGGGGTGAACTCCTGTATTATCAAGGATATTGCTACTTTCAGGGATACGGAGGAAACCAGCTGCCTGTTCAAAAGCCTTGGCACCCAGACGCGGAACTTTCTTGATTTGAGCGCGTGAAGTGATTTTCCCTTCTTCTTCACGGTATTTGACGATATTTTCAGAAATGGTTTTATTGAGTCCAGCTATATGGGAGAGAAGTGCTGGGCTGGCTGTATTGACATTGACACCGACCTGGTTAACCACCGTATCAACGACAAAGTCCAGACTTTCAGACAGCTTCTTCTGACTGACATCGTGCTGGTATTGACCAACACCGATTGACTTGGGATCGATTTTGACCAATTCAGCAAGCGGATCTTGCAAACGACGGGCGATTGAAATAGCAGAGCGTTTTTCAACGGTTAATTCTGGAAATTCCTGACGAGCAAGTTCACTGGCAGAGTAGACCGAAGCTCCACTTTCATTGACGATAACATAGCTGACTTCTGGAAAATCTTTCAGAACTTCCGCCACAAAGGCTTCACTTTCCCGACTGGCCGTCCCATTTCCGATAGCAATAATTTCCACACCGTATTGACCAATCAAGTCGGCTAATTCTCGTTTTGCTTCTTCAATCTGACGAGCGGAGGCTGGTTTTACTGGATAAATGACCTGGGTCGTCAGCATTTTCCCTGTTGCATCAACAACAGCCAGCTTGGCCCCTGTACGAAAGGCGGGGTCAAAACCTAGAACCACGCGCCCTTTCAGCGGAGCAACCAAGAGGAGGTTGCGCAGGTTGTCAGAAAAGAGTTGGATAGCTCCTTCTTCTGCTTTCTCAGTTAATTCTGTCCGAATGCGTCGCTCAATAGCAGGCAAGACCTTTTTCTTTACTGACTGTTGAACAACTTCATCTATATAGGCATTTTTAACCTTGAAACGAGCAGCAAAGAAAGCTAGAATACGATCTATCGCATGTTCAAAGCCGACTTTTAAGACACCTAGCTTCTCCCCACGGTTGAGAGCCAAGGTACGATAGCCCTGCATGTTGCCAACTGTCTCTGAGAATTCGTAATAAATCTGAAAAACTTGTTTTTCATCAAGACTTTCATCCTTGACTTGCGAAGTGATTTTAGAGTGTCTCAACACTTCCTGATAGGTCAGTGAACGCAAGGTCACATCTTCGGATAGGGCTTCTACCAAGATATCAACCGCACCTGCCAAGGCTTCTTGACCAGTCGCAAATCCTTCACAGACAAACTTCTCAGCTTCTTTCTCTAAGCCAGTTACATTTTGCAAAATCAAGCGAGCAAGAGGAAAGAGTCCAGCTTCTCGGGCAATAGTTGCCTTGGTCCGACGCTTTTCCTTATAAGGAAGGTAGAGTTCTTCTACATCTGCTAATTTCTCAGCTGTCAGGATAGCTTCTTCCAATTCCTTGGTTAGCTTACCTTGTTCTTGAATCTTAGCTAAGACAGCTTCCTTGCGGTCATTGAGATTAGTCAGACTTTTATCCAGGTCGATAATGGCCTTAATCGCCACCTCATCCAAACTACCAGTCATGTCCTTTCGATAACGCGCGATAAAGGGAATTGTCGCCCCCTCAGACGTCAAACTTAGAACGGTATCGATTTGCTTTAAGGTTACTCCCAAATCTTGGGAGATTTTTTCATATTTTTTATCCATAAACCTATTATACCATAAGGAACTGCTCTTGTTTTGCCTTACCTGTTTTTGCATCTTTGATTATCAAAATAATCCCTTTTCCACAAAATAATAGTATAATAGAGGTAGAATGTAGAAAAGAGGTAGGCCAATGGCTGTTAAATTTACAAAAACCGATGACTTGGACAAGATGTTTGAAGAATTTGCTAAACTTCCTGACTTAACACAAGTCAGTTTCCCAGATGACAAAGATAAAAAAGAAAAAGTTGAGAAGAAAAAATAGATGACGATTTTCCAATCTCTTCCTCCTAGTGTATTACAAGCGGGAGCTATTTTTCTCTCCATCATGATTGAAGCTCTTCCTTTTGTCTTGATTGGGAGTCTCATTTCGGGATTGATTGAGGTCTATATCACACCTGATAAAGTTTATGAGTTTCTCCCTCGCAATCGTTGGGGGAGGATCTTTTTTGGCACCTTCATTGGCTTTCTCTTTCCATCCTGCGAGTGTGGAATCGTTCCAATCATCAATCGTTTTCTGGAAAAGAAAGTGCCTAGCTACACGGCCGTTCCTTTTCTGGTGACTGCCCCCATTATCAATCCTATCGTTCTTTTCGCCACATATTCTGCCTTTGGCAATTCAATAAAACTTGCCTTCTTGCGAGCGCTGGGAGCCATTGTGATTGCTTTGGTGCTTGGAATTTTCCTAGGATTTTTCTGGAAGGAACCCATTCAAAAAAAGAATCCTATCGCTTGTCACGAACATGACTTTTCACACATGAGTCCTGCTAGAAAGGTCTTTCAGGTCTTTATACAGGCTATTGATGAGTTTTTCGATATGGGGCGTTACTTGGTCTTTGGCTGTCTCTTTGCGGCTATCGTGCAGGTCTATGTCCCGACTCGGATCTTGACCTCTATCAGCGCAAGTCCAGTCCTTGCGATTCTCTTGCTCATGTTTCTAGCCTTTCTCCTCTCTCTTTGTAGCGAGGCGGACGCTTTATCGGTGCTTCTCTCCTCTCGAGCTTCGGCCTAGCGCCAGTCCTTGCTTTTCTGGTCATTGGCCCATGCTTGATATCAAAAATCTCCTCATGATGAAGCACTATCTAAAAGCGCGCTTTATCTGGCAATTCATGGGCATCGTGACAGTGCTTGTCTTGCTTTATTCTTACATGATGGGGGTGATGCTATGATCCGATTTATCATTCTACTAGGTTATTTTGCTCTGACCCTTTATCTGCAGCTATCTGGCAAGCTCAGTCACTACATTAACCTCCACTATTCCTATCTAGTCTATATCTCCATGATCCTTTCTCTTCTGTTGGCTCTGGTCCAATTCTATATCTGGATCAAGAAAATCAACTCTCACAGCCATTTGGAAAGTCGTCGAGCTAGACGAATCAGCATCCTGTTACTGTCACTACCTCTCTTGATTGGAATTGCCTTTCCGACAGTAAGTTTAGACTCGAGAACCGTATCTGCCAAAGGCTATCATTTCCCACTCTCTGAGGGAATCGACACAGCTATTCAGGCAAGCGAAGGAACATCCAGTCAATACCTCAAACCCGATACCAGCACCTATTTTTCCAAATCTGTTTATGAAAAGGAAATGAGGACTACAGCTGATAAATACCTCACCCAGCCAACCATTCACATCACTGATGAAAACTATATGGAGGTCATGGAAGTTCTCTATGACTATCCTCAAGAGTTTGAAGGAAAGAAAATCGAATTTACAGGCTTTGTCTATAACGATCCTAGCCATCCAGATAGCCAGTTCCTCTTTCGCTTTGGGATCATCCACTGTATCGCAGACTCTGGAGTATATGGACTCCTGACCAAGGGGAACTCACGCCAGTATCCTGACAATGCTTGGATCACCGCTAGAGGAACCCTGACACTCCACTACCATAAAGAACTCAAACAAAAACTCCCAACACTAGAGGTTGAGAGTTTCACAAAAGTAGACAAACCAGAAAATCCTTATGTCTATCGCGTGTTTTAATAAAAAGTAGCCTTTGCGGGCTACTTTTTATTATTTAGTAAGTTTCTAACCTCTTGAGCACCAATCTGATCTCCTGCCTTTTCAAAAAGAGCGATAGCTTGTAAAAAATTTTCATGTGATTCTTCAGGATTTTGTATCGAACCAATCTCTCCTAAACCTCTATAAGCACAAGCTTGGGCAATAAAGTCCTCGGTTGTCAAAACAAAATCTAGGGATTTTTGCATATGGCTTTCTGCCTCTTCTAGGTTTCCCGATTTTAAACGAAGGTAGCCTTGTTCATAGTTGTTAACAGAAAATTTCAAAGCATCATTGGGGAAATACTCTTTTATAATTTCCATTTCCTGATCGATATAGAGTAGAGCTTTTTGAAAATGACCCATTTCACGATAAACCATGGCTAACTGATGATAGCCTATATGTTCATTTTCTGGGTCACTTTTAGTTCGTGCTAAGTCAATGTAACGCTGATAGATACTTAAGCACTCGTTGTAATTTTGCTCTTCAAGATAAATATACCCCATCAAATTTAACAAACTAAAATCTGTGCAAGTTTCCAATAAAAAATCAGCTTCAACTAATTTTTTAGCCTCATTAATCTTACCCTCAAAAAATAAATCCCATGCTTGATTCATACATATCCTCCTGCTTCTTACGTTGTATAGAAAAAAATTGACAAATACGCTATCAGACTCATATTTTTTCCATGCTAAGCTGAATCCATAATAATCTTCAAATTCAGGGTGCCAGTCATAATAAAGTGGGATTCGACTATATTTTCTTGCAACAACTTCATCTTCAAATTCTGGTGATTCCCCTGCAGTAATACCAAATTGAAGACCATTTAGTTCCCAGCTATTGCCCCAAACGTTTTCATCAGAGACAACATCGGTCCATCTAGAAGCATCAATATCAAAATCTGCACATAATTCCAGTTCATAGAATCTTCTACAATTAATCTCTGAAGGCTTAATATAAAGGGCTCCATCCACTTGGTACTTTGTATCTCTGACTTGAACCTGCGTAATTTTCATTGGAATTGGAACTCCATTTAGTTCTAACCAGAAATAGCCTAAGGGAGTTTTGATACTATAATATTGCTGATTAGCAGGTTTAGCGTTTTTAGAGCAAGCGTCAAGCATTCTTCCAAGCTTAATTAAATTTCTACAAACGATTTTTGAAGTGTATGGGTCAAAATGTGAATACCTACGGACGACTCGTTTTAACTTTTCAACAGGAAAAATGATATCCTTTGGTAGGGCATGATACTTCTGTACAACTAAAGCAGTTTTTTCAGTATTTTCCTTCCCCACTGGGACAACTACAGCGTGTCCTATATGGATATTTGGATCATCACAGATATAAGTATAACCATTCCCTCCCTCCTGAAACTCAACCACAACAAGATTTAACTCTTGATCCGGATCAAAGAGAGGCTCAACCTTTTCCGCTTCTTGGTGCTCATAAAAAGTAAATCGATCACCTTCTCCGTCTTCGCCAAAAACCATAAAGCTACCACACTCAGGGCACTTCCACATATAAAATGATGCTTCAGAAATATCATCATAAGAAATTTTATTATGGTCGTCAGCTTTATTTATGATTTCTTCAAACAACTCATCCGAATAAACTGAATAAGCATTTGGATCGGGCGCTCGGTGATCATTCATTGCTTGCCCACATTTACATGTCCATTTACCCATAAAAACCCTCAGTCGTGGCCTAATTCTTCAAGGAAAAATTGATTTAGAGCTTTCCACTCTTTCTTTTCCTCTCTAACACTTTGAACGTATGCATCCAACTCTTTGATATTTTTGATGATGTAGTATTGGATCGGCATAATCGGATCAATTTCCATACTTTCAGGTCCCTTTACCTTGACATCAAGCAATCTTGACACATGCTCTTTCATCTCCTCAGGAAGCAATTCTTTGACCAAATCGTCAAATAAAATTGGAGGAACAGAATGGTATTTTTCAATCCAACGACAGGCCAAAATAGGACGCAGCGCATAGAAATACTTTTTAGGTTTAACCTTGTCTCCTGAAAGATACTTATTCATTTGAGTTCTAGCAGTATTCAAGTAATGGTGGAGCATTTTCTTCTCAGAAAAATACTGGTTGGCAAGAGGACGCATGCGCTCGATAAAATCCGTTTGTTGATAAACAATTGGTGACTGTAACCATTCAAATAGTGTAGGATTAGACTTATAAAGGAGTTTTAAAGTCTTGTCTAAATCCCAGCCACTCACATCCCAAGTATCGTCAATTGGTAGCTCGATAACATCACGCTGTTTATTTAAACTGAGATAAAAATCTTGCTTATGTTTGTAGATAAAGCGCACATCAAAGTCACTATCAGGAGACTCAAATCCCCAAGCACGACTACCAGACTCAATAGCCCACAAAACTTTGACACCATAATCACGCTCAATTTCTGCTAATTTTTCCGGTACCAGAACATTCATTTCTTCTTGCGTTTGCATTTACAACCTCTTATTATTTACGCTGCTTCTCCAGCTCGATCATTAATGAGTTCAATTGTTTGGACAATATTACGAAGTATAGGGAGTTGGTGTTGAAAGAGTAGTTGAACTGAACCATACGATTTAAACGGCTCTTGTGTTAAAACTTTAGTCTCCAAGCAACCATTTTCTACAATGTAATCTACAATCAATTTCACAAAGGAAATCTGCTTGGCATTGAGACTCTCATCCGATAAAAATTTAGAAAAAACTTGATTGGCAGCCTCTCTATCTAAACCAATAATCTCACGAACCAATCTAGGAATTGCCTTATTTTCATAATGTTGTTGGTAATCTGACTTGCTACCTAATTTTTCCCATAGCAATGTTTCAAGTGCAAGTAAATCTTGAGAGGTCAATTTTTCATTATGATATAACTTAGAAATTGCTTCATCATCTAGATGAGTTTTCAAATAATGTTCAACTTTTTCATTATAAGATCGCAGGTCATTGACTTGTAAATATGGCTTAGTATCATGGACAGTGGAAAGAATGTGATCATCAAAATTGACATAATATACAGTGCGTTCCGGTTTATCCAGAAACTGTAGTAAATCTCGAAGCGCAAGGCGTATTTTTTCCAACTCGGATAAACTAACTTCTTCCCAAAATTCAGGTTCTTGTACTTTCCTGATAATTTCAGCCTGTGCAAAAACTTGTGGTATATTGCCAACCCTAGCAAGGGCTTTAGCTGTTTTCATAACTTGAGATATATGGACAGTTGCTGGCTTAGCCAACAGTTGTCCTAACTGTATCTGAAACAGCCATAAATCAAATCGTCTCGCCATCTCGTCTTCTTTATTTTCTTCAAATAGAATCGGCGAAAGATCTTTCTGGATTGTTTCACTTGTGACGGTCGTTAGATTTTGCCAATTTTCCAACTTTCTGTAAGTATAAACTGTATCTAAGACCATACGAACCCTAAAGTCTAACTCATTTAAGCACACCATACGTTCATGAAGTTCTGAGACGAGTTGTTGACGGTATTCTCTAGCAAACTGATCATCTTGATAACGAAGCTCCTGCAGTTCACGAATCAAGTCCACCTTGATGTTAAACAAACGTTGAGTCAGAGAAACAATGTGACGACCATCTCCTTCTCTTGGATCAGCTTTGAAATATTCAAAATTATCGCCATAATCAAATACCAAGAAATTTTCCTTATCCTGCTCAGGGCCGAATAAATCTTTACAAAGACGGGTTCCACGGCCAATCATCTGCCAAAACTTAGTTTTAGAACGCACTTTCTTGAAAAAGATTAAATTAACAACCTCTGGTACATCAATACCTGTATCCAACATATCAACAGAAATTGCAATTTGAGGGTATTTCTCCTTAATTTTAAAATCATCAATTAAGGTTTGATAATGCTTAATGCTATAATCAATCACTTGAGCATAATCGCTTCCTTTTTCAGGATAGCGTTCGTTAAAAATATCTCTGATGTATTCAGCATGTCGATGGTTTTTAGCAAAGATAATGGTTTTACCAATTTCGTCACCTGAAGCTGTCTGAATTCCTCTTGTCATTAGTTCATCTAGAACAATTTTGACTGTTTGTCTATTGAAAATAGAGGTATTAAAATCCTCAGGATCAATATCTTTCTCAGAACTACCATCTTCAAATTGACTATCAAAATATTCTTTTTCGTCTTGGGATAAATCATCATAATGTAGACCATCCGTTGGTAGTTTTAACTTAGTTTCAATCGAATGATAAGCTACTAAATAACCATCTTTTACAGCCTCTTCCAAATCGTATGCGTATGTTGGAACACCATTCTCCAAGTTAAAGAAACTATAGGTATTTTTATCCAAATCTTGACGCGGAGTGGCAGTTAATCCTACAATCCTTGCATCAAAATAATCAAAAATTGATTTGTATTTCTGATAAATAGAACGGTGAGATTCATCAATTATGATAAGATCAAAGTGCCCAACAGTAAAGGATCGTTGATTTATTTCTTCTTGATCACTAATCGCTCCTATCATAGTCGGATAGGTTGAAAAAACCATTCGACTAGATCGAGCACTATCTTTATCCTCTAAGAAATTACAAACTGAAAGATCTGGAAGTAATTTCCTAAACGAATCATAAGCTTGCTTAACTAGGGAAGTTCTATCAGCTAAAAAAAGAACATTTTTTACCCAGTTATGACGCGAAAGGATATCAACTAGGGAAACCGCTGTACGGGTTTTCCCAGACCCAGTTGCCATTACCAAGAGTGCCTGTCTCCGATTATTGGAGAATGCTTCACAGACACTTGTAATCGCATGTTTCTGATAATGACGTCCAGAAATGTCGTCCCTAATTTTGCTAGAAATATCCTCGAGTGGTTTTTGCAAGTGACGTCTTTCCATCAAAAGTTGCAACTCTTCTTGAGAGTAGAACCCTGCAATCTGGCGACGATTAACACCATCAAGTATGTAGTGCTTTAAACCATTGGTAATAAAGCAAATTGGCCTATAGCGATTTGTTTCTCAAGAACTTCAGCATATTCCTTGACCTGCACCTCCCCTACTTCTGGATTTACAGATGCCTTTTTAGCTTCAACAATTGCTAGAACTTTCCCATTTTTGCCATAAAGGACATAGTCACAGTATCCAGTTCCTGTACCATACTTCAAACCATGAACGGCTACCTCAACACGACAGTTTTCCTCAAATGTCCAACCTGCTAAACGGAGATCGATATCAATAAAGAGTTTTCTTGTCTCTGCTTCAGATAGTTGATCGATATGGAAAGATACATCTTGCCGTAGAGCTGCTGTTTCACGTTTTTCAGTATAAGTCTCTTGAATAGTTAAGGACTGACTAGCCATCTGTTCATCGAAATCAGGAAGATCTGGCAAACTGTTTTGTAATTTCGCCATAGATTGTGGCGTTTCTCGAAACTTGATGTTTGCTGAAAGTGGCAATAACTGCTCGTCGAAATAACGCTCCACAAACTCGTTACTGTAGCAATAATCAATAAAATTGACAAATTGATACAAATGATGCAAAGCCAAAATCGCTTCTCGTTCCTTAATTTCTCCACCATGTGCAGCATGATTTCCCCATCGAATTAAAAGAACAATCTGCCTATGGAGCTCAGGATCCACAATCTCTCTAAAATCATCATCCCATACCAAAGAAGATAAGGTAGCACGATAGGGAGCTTCTAGATATGAATCGTGACTATATATCCAATGAACAGCCTGCTCCAAGGCACGGCGTGCCATAAAAGCAGTAGCTACAGTTGATGTCGCGATCATATTCTCAGCCTCTATACAAGGCTTTGAAAAAGATTCATACTCTTCGTTATTTAAAAGAAAATCAAAATTTCCCATTTTTCTCTCACTTTGAATAAATAGATAGCTATATTATACTAGATTTCAAGCTATTTCTCCACAGTTTTATAACTATCCCACAAGCAAATTGTGATTTGTCGACCTGAGCCACAAAGTCCGCGAATTCGTTTTGGAGGGAAAGAGGGGGGAGGGGGAATTCTATCTTTCCAAGCTCAGATGCAGTAATCGCCATTTTAACACCACTGCCTTGTGAATTATTCTTTTGTACTTTCATATACTCACTTAACATAAATGTAAAGAACACTGGAATATACTTAGAATTATCTAACCGAATTTTCATAATAGATGGGTGCATTATACCTAGAGGGGCATCATTTGGTACTTGAAAAATTTCCCCAATTGTTCCTCTACAACTAACTATAATATCTCCACCATAAATCGAAAATCTCTTTAATTCCTTATATTTTTTTTCATCTACATACCTAGTTTCCAAATTCATTGTCTTTTTAATCGCGTGTTTTTGCTCATAAACCATACAGTATGATTTTTCTTTTTGAACAAAATACTCATTTTTTAATGAACTGCCAAAAGGACCAATAAACATTTCTTTTATAGAGTTATTTAATCTGTCAATATCAAAATTTGAATCATCCCCAAACATCTCGTTAAATCGGGATTTTACAAGATGTTCAAACTCAATCAACTGTTCTTTTCTAGTATAAATAAGTTTATCAATTTTTTTAAGAACTTTAACTTGTTTCCTCTGTATATCATACGTTGGCAAAAAAATCTCAATATCATATGCAATACTTTTAGATATTTCCTTGAATGTTGCTCCTCTTCCCAAAATATTCAAATAATTTTTTCTTGATTTTAAAAAATAATACAAATATTCATTGTTGATTTTATTTGAGCAGATAAAATTTTTAAAACCTTGATTACAATACATCTCACATCCTGAAATAGCAACTTTACCTATCGGAGCACGAGATGATAGCAAAACCGTTCCCTTAGGAATGATTTCAATCCCGTTTTTTCAATTCCTAACTTCGTAATTTTTCGTTGTGTGTCAAAAACGATAAAATCATCATCACTAATTTCTGCAGGAGTAATCCATTTGTATTCTCCATTCCAATAATTTGGATTACTACTCTTTGGAGTTGAGCCTGTAACTATCTCACAAATTTCCCCTAACTTCACTTTCTTCATGCAACCACCTCCTCGAAATATCGGGATTTGCAGTTAAGAGATGAATTTTTGATGCGAATGTTTAACGTTGCTTTGGTTTACCATGGCATAGGCCAGAGTTGTATCAATTTTGCTGTGACCAAGTAGTTTTTGGACTTGTTCAATAGGCATTCCTTTATCAATAGCCTTAGTCGCTAGGGTTCTTCTGAATTTATGTGGATGAACCTTTTGTATTCCAAGTTTTTGTCCTAATTTTCTCAATCGAATCTCGACACCAGCAATTCCAAGTCTCTGGGCTTTTCCAAGTAGCGTTACAAAAAGAGCTGGATGACTATCTTTTCTATCATTGAGATAGTTTCTTAAATGAATTTTCGTACGAGCATCAAAATATACGGGTCTTTCCTTTTTACCTTTTCCAAAAACAACGCACTCTCTGTTTTCAAAATCAATATCAGAACGATTCAACTGGACCAGTTCTCCTACACGCATACCTGTTGATGCTAGTAGGTCAATCATTGCCAAATCTCTTAAATTTTCACAATTATCTCTCATAATTTCCAGATGTTCGTCCGTATAAGTTTCTTTCACAGTTTGTTCTGTTTTAATTTTTTTAATCCTTCGAATAGGATTCTTGATGATATATTCCTCTTGCTCAAGCCAAGCAAAAAAAGAGGACAATATACGCCGAATATTGTCCAAATTCGCCTTACTACAGTCTTTTTCAGACTGATAATTTGCTAAATAACTCCTTAAATCATCTGTTGTCAGTTGTGTCACAGATTCCTTAATATGATGAAACAAATTTTCAATTGTTCTCTGATAATAACGTATTGTTTTTGCGCTACAGCCCTCCACCTGCTTAGCAGTTATGAATAGTTGCAACAGATTATTATTCGAATGCTTTTGCTTCTTTTTTCCATCCACTAGATGGCGTTCTAAACTCTCTCGCAATGCTAGTAATTGTTCATTGTTTAAAAAGGGTAACATTTCTTGTATGATAATTGTAACTTTTGATTCCATAAATTCTCACTTTCATTATTACTCATCAATAAAAAGAGACAATATCAGTTTCTGCATTTCAGAATTCTAATATTGTCTGTTTATTTTCTAATACTCATTCTAATCCAACATACTAGCTTATTTTTTCTCTGACAGAATGTTCAGAAACCCATTTAGAATAGCTTATCATTTTTTCATCAGTTAAAGCTTCTACCGCTATAGTCACACACATACCAACCGCTTCTTCCACGGAAACAGCAAAGTGATAACCATTTAATTGTAAAAACTTCACCAAAACAAAGAAAGCTGTTCGTTTATTGGCGTTGGCAAAGACATGCTTCTTTATCAATTGGACAAATAATATTGTTGCTTTATCAAAAATTGTTGGATAAAGAGGCTTGCCAAAAACAAATTGTTCTGGTAAGTTCACAATCATATTTAACGCTGAAGGACTAACTGTTTGAATTTGCTCATTTGGAGAATACCGTTGAATTGCTAAAGCATTGATTTTTTCAATTTGCTTTTCTGTTAGATAGACTGTCATTTTTCCACCAAAGCTTTGAAAACATCGTCGTATTCATCAAAAATTGTATCCAATTTTAAGTTAAAGGCATCATCAGAAACATAAGAGACCTGATGATCCAATTCTTCAGGAGTAAAGATAATTTCGCCACTTGGTAACAATTTTGCTTCATATTTAACACCACTTGGAATATTGAATTCGCTTGGAATCGTAATGGTGATTGAATTTCCTTGTTTTCTTGTTTTTACGACCATCTGATTTCCTCCTTTGAAGTATTATAACAAATAATTACGGTAATTACAACGATAGTGTAAAACTGCTATCTCATCTCAGATCTTAACCGAAATATTCCTGCATAAGTGATTTTTTCAAGGTTTCCAATTCTTCCAGAGATTTTTGAATTGCCAATTGTGATTTGTCAACCTGAGCTACAAAGTCTGCGAATTCGTTTTGGAGGGAAAGAGGGGGGAGAATCAGTTCAAAATTTTTAATCAGTTGACCGTTTAAATTAGGTTGATTTCCTCCTCGTCCAAGTTCTCGTAATTCGCTATACCTTAGCATTAATTGATGCCAAATAAAAACTGGATTGTCTATTTCATTTGGAAATATAGCACCACATGCTTGGTTGCTAGTAGATTCAACTTTGAGGATTGCACTTCTTCCTCTTGTTTGTCCTTGACCATACATAGCAATTAATATTGTATTAACTGGAAAAAGTTTAAGAGATGTATTCTCTAAGGCAAATTTTGTGATTTTTTCCTCAGTTTCCATAATTTCTTTATTTATTACCTCAGTTGTTTTTACCCAATTAATCGTTCCGCTATCCCAATATAATTTATTATCTCTTGATGGTGTACTTCCACTAGAAAGTTCAAATTTTTCACCTATTTTATATTTGGGGAATAATGTAGTATAAAAATCCCCAAACATCTCGTTAAATCGGGATTTTACAAGGTTTGAGAGTAATTTAGATTGATGTCTTCTTTTTAAAATCTGATTATCTAAATTCTCTAAATTTTGTATAATCTTTTCTTGAACATCAATATCCTCATGGAACGTAACTTCAAACTCCGAAAATTGAGTTTTATTGATTATTGGGACAACGGGCGCGTTGGAAATAAAATCTAATTTTGATTTATTATATAGCAATAAATATGCTAAATATTTAGATAAAATTAATTTATTCGGAACAATTGCATTAATTTGTTGATTAAATGATAATTCAGATTCAGAAATCATAACTTTTCCAATTATACCTATACAAGTTACTAATACTGAATTTTTGGGGGCAATTCTTGCATTGTTTCGTGCATTCTCAGAAATATAATTTTTATTCTCTTTTGATGACGAAATTTCATCTATAGTTTTAAAGTCATCTGGTTTTATAAAAGGGATATCATTGCTATCATAAAATTCTAATATTTTTTTACTAGGTGTATTTCCTGTAATAATTTTCCCAAGATCACATAACTTCACTTTCTTCACGCAACTACCTCCTCGAAATATCGGGATTTGACGAGCTCGTTATATTTCTCTGACTGTTTTTTACGAAAATTATAAATCTGCCTTATAGTATCCAGTTTCTTTGATATTATCTTCTGTTCTTGTATATCAGGCAAGAAAAACGAGATATTTTTAATTTTAGCAACTGAAAGATGTTTTACCGTTACAAAAGGAGTCTTGTCTTCAATTTCTTTCAAAAATTTAGGTATTATCCAAGAAAGATAACCTTCATCCACATTTTCATCAATTATTCTTAACTTACAAACACGTTGATTAAGTAGTGCCAAATCTCCTTCCCATTTTTTCATTATAAAACTACCATCCATTGTAATCAATAAATCTCCCCTATGAATAAGATATTCTTTTGGAAAATCTCCTTCAAAGTAGGTATCAGAAAAACCTCTTTCTACATCTCGAATTCGTATTAAGGGGAGACCAATTTTTTTATCGTTAAATTGTGATGATTTAAAAGCATAACCAGATAAAATATCACAAACTTCCCCCAACTTCACTTTTTTCATACATCCATCTCCCTACTTGAGTAATTCTTCTAACTCTGCTAATCCAGCTTGAATTTCTTTTTCTAGATCATTAATTTTCTTTAAGATGACTTCTGTTGGTTCATACTCAACTTTTTCATACTCAATTTCTTTGTATTTATTGATCGATAAATCATAATCATTATCCTTTATCTCATCGACTGGAACAAAGAAAGACTGGTCCGTTCTCTTACGTTCTGCTTCGTTGTCAAGTTGATGGAAACGTTCGATAATATCTGGAATATCATTGTCACTGATCGGTTGTCGTTTATCATCCAAACTTAAACCATCTGCTTTCATATCGTAAAACCAGACCTTATCCGTTCCACCATTTCCAGTTTTTGTAAAGATGAGAATGGCAGTTGAAACTCCAGCATAAGGTTTGAAAACGCCACTTGGCATTGATATTACAGCATCCAATTTATGATTCTCAACAATTTCTTGACGAATTCCTTTATGGGCTTTAGAGGAACCAAAGAGGACACCATCAGGTACAATAACCGCTGCACGTCCCCCTGGTTTCAAGGTACGCAAGAAAAGAGCAAGGAAAAGCAATTCTGTCTTTTTGGTTTTTACAGTCGCAAGGAGATCATTTGAAGTTGAATCGTAGTCAAGTGACCCTTTAAATGGAGGATTTGCTAAAACTAGAGTGTACTTATCTGCTTCTTCATTATCTTGAGATAGTGAGTCAAGATAACTAATTTGTGGATTTTCCACTCCATGTAGCATCATGTTCATTGCACCAAGTCTCAGCATAGTTGTATCCGTATCATTTCCATGAAACATATTGTTATGAAAATGTTTGATATTATCTGGATTGGTTTCCCATTCATCTTTCTTACGCTTTAAGTAACGGCTAGCAGATACTAAGAAACCTGCAGAGCCCATAGCAGGATCTGAAACAATATCCTTGATAGTTGGTTGCATCAACTCAACCATCATATCGATGATGTGACGAGGTGTACGAAACTGTCCATTTTTACCTGCGGTTGACAATTTTGATAGCAGATATTCATAGATATCTCCAATATCATTAATTCCCTGTGTGTCACTATCAAAATCTATATCTGACCCTCTAGTTGGAAATTCGTCTAATATAGAAATCACCTTTTGAAGCGTAGCTGGTTTATTAATTTGAAAGATGGCTTCACGCATATAACGTGAAAAAGCTGTATCGTCAGTATCACCCTTAAGATTCTTAATAAATGGAAAAATCTCCTGGGTCATTAAACGATAAACTTCCTGAGCATCTCCTATATTTTTAAAAGTCGACCAACGATATTCAGGTTTGTCTTTTGGAAAAATTCCCTCATAAGAAATCCCTAGAAACTCAGCATCGCTTTCGCGTCCAAGTTCAACACTATCCAAATCCTTCATAAACAGAAGATAAGTCAATTGTTCAATATTTGTTAGAGGATTTGCATTTCCTTCAGTCCACAGCATTTCCCATAGCTGATCAATTTTATTTTTTAATTCGCCTGTAATCATACTAGTCTCTTTTCTTTGGTTTTAAAGTCATGAATATCACTATTTTAACAGATTTTCAATTAAGCTTCAATTATGTTCCTCGCTATAAAAATTTCTTTCAAAAATAAAAAAGCAAACACAAAATATGGTTCACTTTTTTAACTCTTCTACTCTCCATCCTTCCAGTTCCAAGCAATCTCTTCGTCTTTCCGGAGTTGGTCTACGAGCTCTTCGATAGAGTCAAATTTGACCATATCGCGGACACGGTCTAGCCAGTAGACCATGACTGTCTCACCATAAATATCATCTGAAAAATCAAAAATATTGACTTCAAAACGTGGCTCTTCTCCATCAAAGGTGATATTTTTGCCAACGCTCGCCATTCCACGATATCTCTGACGTTGCACTTCGATATCGACTACGTAAACACCGTCCGCTGGCATATAGGTTCGATCTCTTAGGACCAGATTGGCTGTTGGATAACCGATAGTACGCCCACGAGCATTTCCGTGAACGACCATTCCACGGGTTGGGAGAGGTGTGCCGAGAAGATGGTTGACTTCCTTGACATCTCCATCAAGAATAGCTTGGCGAATCCGTGTGGAACTAATCTTTCCTTTTTCGTCCTCGACCGGAGGAACAATGATAATCTCTCCATCAAAATAATCCTTCAGGTCATCCGCAGTTTTCTTATCTGAACCAAAGGTGTAATCAAATCCCGCTACGATAATCGCTGGTTTTAAAGCTCTAACATAGGTATCAAAGAATTCTTGACCCGTTAAACTAGCAAATTTGCTACTAAAGTCCAGTAAGAAAAGAGCCTCTACTCCGTGCCACTTCATCTTGTGCTCCCGTTCCTCGTGATTGACGATGTGAAGCATGAGCTCAGGTTGATAAGGTTGTAAGGCAAGTTTTGGCGACTCTGTAAAGGTCATCACGACAACTGGCAGATAGTCCTTCATCGAAGCCTTGCTGGCAACTTCAAAAAGTTTCTGATGCCCCTTGTGGATGCCATCAAAATAACCTAGTACAAGGACTGTTTTTCCCGGTACTGCAATATCTTTTTCGTTCTTAATAGGTACTGTTGTAATCATGAAACTATTATATCATAGAGCAAGTCTTTTCGCTAAGAGGAAATCCCAAATGTCGTTTTTTGCGCCTGAACTGATCTTGATAGACAATTCAAGCTATGAGTTTTAAAAAAATAGCACCTCCTAAGAGATGCTATCGTTTGGTAACTAGTTTACTGTCTCTTCCAAGTCTTTTAACTTAACAGAAACAATCTTGGACACACCTGATTCTTGCATGGTAACTCCATAGATAGAATCCGCTGCCGCCATGGTCCCCTTACGGTGGGTCACAACGATAAACTGACTATCCTTGTCAAAACGATTGAGGTAATCCCCAAAACGTTTAACATTGGCTTCGTCTAGCGCCGCCTCTACCTCATCCAAGATAACAAAAGGAATAGTTTTGACTCGGATGATTGAGAACAACAAGGCCAAGGCCGATAGGGCTTTTTCACCACCACTCATGAGGTTGAGAGATTGGATTTTCTTACCTGGAGGTTGAACAGAAATTTCCACACCAGCTGTTAAAAGATCGCCCTCAGTCAATATCAAGTCTGCCTGACCACCGCCAAACATCTGTCTAAAGGTCACTTTAAAGGACTCACGAATAGCCTCAAAGGTTGATTTGAAGCGTTCCTTAACCTCATTATTCATCTCTGTGATGGTCTCAAGAAGCAGATTTTTCGCTGATAAAATATCATCACGCTGGCTATTGAGGAAATCCAGACGGCTGTGAACTTCTTCGTACTGTTCAATAGCATCCAAATTGACAGGACCCAGCGAACGAATAGCCTTCTCAAGATCTTTAACCTCTTGCTCTGCCAGATTGAGATCTTCCAACTCATGTGCTTTTTCTAGAGCCTCAGTGTAGCTGATCTGGTACTGGTCTGTTAACTGACCTTGTAGATGGCGCAAGCGTTCGCTGACCTTTTCTTTCTTAGCTTCAGCGCGTGTTTGTTTGCGAATCCACTCTTCATTCTGCTGACGAGCTTGATCCAAATGGCTGGCAATATCATCCAGCTGGCCTTCGATATCATCCAACTCAAACTGCTTGCGAATCAAACCTTGTTGGAGGTTTGTTTTCTGAGTTTTGGCCTCTTCCGCCTGCTGACTTAGCAAATCCGTATCAACCTTCTCAAGATTATCAACCTTTTCTTGGAGAAGACGCTGGATTTCCTCTTGTTCGATATCCAGATTATCCAGTTCCTTGCCTAAGCGTTCAATATCAGTCACTTCGTACCGCTTTTGTCCTTGCAGTTCTGACTTAAGCAAGCGTGCTTGCGCTACTTGTTCCTGCAAGTTTTGATAACGTTCTTGAATAGCGTTTTTGTTAGACTTAATTTCTTCAATCTCAGCTTCTAGATTTTGCTTTTCACTGGCGATAGTAGCAAGGCGCTCTTGGCATTTTTCCTTATCCGCTTGCCAATCTCCTTCAGTAAGACGATTTAATTCCTCTTCTTGAAGTTTCCAAAGCGTTTCCAGTTCTTCGACCTGCTGATTGGTTTGTTGATAAGCAAGATACAAACCTTGCTCCTGAATACGAGCTTGCTCACCCTGAGACTTGATAGCTTCTAATCTTTCAGTCAATACCGCCATCTCATCTTGCAAGGTCTTCAAACTCGCTTCATCTGACCTCAAGTCAGCTTCTTCTTCAGCAATTTCTTTTTGTAATTGTTCCAGCTCTGGCTTGATGAAAATACTGTTGTTTTGACGATTGGCACCACCCGCGTAGGAACCACCTGTACGCAACTCTGTCCCATCCAGTGTCACCATACGAACCTGATAGCGAACTTGACGAGCTGCGGCACGCGCATGTTCTACGGTGTCAAAGATAGCCGTCGTAGCGAGCAAATTCTTGAAAATAGCTTCTAGTCTCTTATCAAACGATACCAAGTCATCTGCCATACCCAGAAATCCTGGACTTGCAGCGATAGCATCTTGATTCTGACTAGAAATCGTACGAGCCTTGATAGTCGTCAGTGGAAGAAAGGTTGCACGACCAGCTCTGTTACGTTTTAGGAAATCAATCGCCTTTGTTGCCGCGTTTTCGTCTTCTACGATGATATGTTGACTGCTAGCTCCAAGCGCAATTTCTAGGGCAGTTTGATAATGAACATCAAAGGTCAAATGTTCACTGACAGCACCAACGATCCCACCAAGGCGGTCTTTTTCTTGGAGAACACTCTTAACGCCCGCATAAAAATTACTATGATTTCTTAGGATGTTTTCCAAACTCTGGCTCTAGCCTGCTTGTTTTTGAGACTATCCAGACGATCAAAGAGTTGACTCTGCTGGGCTTGGTAAGAAACTTTCTGTTCCTCTTGTTCCTTGGCACTAGCTTGGTAGTCAGCCAATAATTTCTGAACCTGCTCCTTGGCAGTTTCAAGCTCATCCTTTTGCTGATTAGCCTTCTCTTTAGCTGTAGCCAGTTGTTCTTTCAATTTCTCAAGTTGATCTGCTTGTTTTTGAGATAGTTGACGGCTGTTCTCCAGTTCATTCTCGATGCGGGTCAGTTGGTTTGAGACATCCGCTTCTTCTTGTAAAAGAGAGACAAAGCGTTCGCGCAAGAGCTCAATCATCTGGTCAGGATCATCTGAAAAAGCTAGCAATTCTGCTTCTAAACGATTGAGTTCCTTGTTATTTTCAGCTAGACTTTCCTCTAACTGTGCCAAGTTCGCTTCTTTTTCAGCTTTTTCCTTACTTAGAGTCTTTCTCTTATCTTCCAAAGCAGTCAAACGGGCTTGTGCTTCTTGTTGATTGAGGGCTACCTGCTCGGACTCCAGTTTTGATAGGGCTAATTTTCGTTCTAAATCACTTATCAGATTTGTCAGATCCATCAAGCTTCCTTGATCCTTGGCCATTTGAGCTTGGAGATCCTGGCGTTTCTTTTTAAGGCTTTGATTTTCCTCTTCTAACTCTTCACGTTTTTGGTAATAACTGGTCAAGAGTTCCTGAACCTGCGTTAGTTCTTCTTCTGTCAGCTCTAGTTCAGCCTTGTTTTCCTTGATTTGGGCAACCAGTACATCCAAATAAATTGCCTTGCGTTGACCATCCAAGTCGAGAAACTTGCGAGCATTCTCGGCTTGTTTTGCAAGGGGCTTGATTTGATTGTCCAACTCATAGATAATGTCCTCTAAGCGATCTAGATTGTCCTGAGTTTGTTGCAGTTTGCTTTCTGTTTCTTTTCGACGAGTCTTGTATTTTAAAACTCCAGCAGCCTCTTCAAAAATAGCTCGGCGTTCCTCTGGCTTGGAGTTAAAAATCTCCTCAACCTTCCCTTGGGAAATAATGGAGAAGGAATCCCGTCCCAAACCAGTATCCAAGAAGAGGTCATGTACATCACGAAGACGGACTTTTTTGCCATCAATTCGATACTCGCTATCTCCACTACGGTAAATATGACGTTCTACCTTAATGATTTGCCCCGCATCCTTGATAAAACCATCTTCATTGTCCAAGGTCACGACAACAGAGGCATAATTGAGCGGTTTACGACTTTCAGTCCCAGCAAAAATGACATCGGGCATCTTACCACCACGAAGGCTCTTAACACTGGACTCTCCCAAGGCCCATCGCAGACTTTCTGTGATATTTGACTTCCCAGATCCATTTGGTCCAACGACAGCTGTCACACCTTGATCAAAAACGACCTTGGTCTTGTCAGCAAAGGACTTGAATCCCTGAATCTCAATTTCCTTTAAATACATGAATCCAGCCCCTTCTCAACTGCATTTTTTGCTGCCTCTTGCTCTGCTAATTTTTTAGAACGACCTTGTCCTTTTCCAATACTCTTGCCTTCAACCAGGACTTCTACATCAAAAACCTTATCATGAGCAGGCCCCGTTTCAGAGGTCACCTGGTAGCGAATATCCACATCTCCATTGACCTGGAGCAACTCTTGCAGATGCGTCTTGTAATCCTTAATCATTTCAAAGTCACCTGCTTCAACCTTGGGAATCATGACCTGATAGATAAACTCTTTTACCCTAGCCACATCCTTGTCTAAAAGCAAAGCACCCAGAAAGCTTCAAAGGCATCGCCAAGAATGGTATCACGATTGCGCCCACCAGACTTTTCTTCCCCTTTGCCTAGCTTGATAAATTGATCAAACTGACAATCACGCGCAAAACCAGCCAAACTCTCCTCACGGACAATCATAGCACGGAGTTTAGACAAATCTCCCTCTGGTTTCTTAGGATATTTTTTATACAGATATTCGGAAATCAATAATTGCAGAACAGCGTCTCCTAAAAATTCCAAGCGCTCATTGTGTGAAATTTTTAAGAGGCGGTGCTCATTGGCATAACTCGTATGAGTAAAGGCCGTTTCCAGTAAGTTTTTGTCTGCAAATTCGATTGCAAAACGCTTCTTTAGTACAGTTTGTAATTCTTTCATACCAACCTCTTTCTAACTGATAACAGTCTCTTCTATTATATCAAAAAAAGCCCCCTGAGTCACTTTAAAACGGGACTAGAGGGGATTTGAGCATTTTTTAGAACAAACTTTTCAAGTTTAGGGGAAAATTTAGAGCAAGTCAAAGAAAAAAGCCTTATTTAAGGCTTTCTTAGACTGTTTACATCCACCCTGAGGGAATCGAACCCCCATCTCAAGAACCGGAATCTTACGTGATATCCATTACACTAAGGGTGGAAACTTGTTTTATTATAACAGAAATTTGCTCTAATAACAAGTTTTTTATGGGTGGATTAACCGTCCATTAGTGGGATGCATCCCCGTTCCAGATAGAGTTTTTTACAATCACATAATCAACGTGCTTGAGGTCGGCAACCTTTCGTCCACCTGCATAAGAGATAGCACTTTGTAAATCCTGTTCCATCTCAGTAAGGGTGTCTTGCAAATGCCCTTTGGCAGGAAGCAAAATTCGTTTTCCTTCCACATTTTTATATGCTCCTTTTTGGTATTGAGAAGCTGAACCATAGTATTCTTTGAATTGTTCACCATCGACTTCAATCGTCTTCCCTGGGCTTTCGATGTGTCCTGCAAAAAGGGAACCAATCATGACCATGCTAGCACCGAAACGGAGAGACTTGGCAATGTCACCGTGTGTACGAATCCCTCCATCAGCGATAATCGGTTTGCGTGCTGCTTTAGCACACCAGCGAAGTGCTGCCAACTGCCAGCCACCTGTACCAAAACCTGTCTTGACCTTGGTGATACAAACCTTACCAGGACCGATTCCAACCTTTGTTGCATCCGCACCGGCATTTTCCAATTCACGCACAGCTTCTGGTGTTCCCACATTCCCAGCAATGACAAAAGTATCTGGCAATTCCTTCTTGATGTGCTGAATCATTGAAATCACGCTATCCGCATGACCATGAGCAATATCAATCGTGATATACTCAGGAGCATCAGCCTTGAGTTGGCTAACGAAATCATACTCGTAATCCTTAACACCGACAGAAATAGAAGCAATGAGCCCTTGATCGTGCATGCGTTTGATAAAAGGAATGCGCCCCGCTTCATCAAAACGATGCATAATGTAGAAGTAGCCACCTTTAGCAAGCTGCTCTGCTACGTTCTCATCCAAAATCGTCTGCATATTTGCAGGTACAACAGGTAGTTTGAAAGTGTGATTTCCAAGTGTGACACTCGTGTCTGCTTCTGCACGGCTTTTAATGACACATTTATTTGGGATCAACTGAATATCTTCGTAATCAAAAATTGGAAATTCATTTAACATATCGATATCTCGTTTCTTTTGTAATGACCTACCTATGCTTGCGCATCCCTACGCCTTTTCCGACGTTTCCTTGACTTATTATAAAACAAAGTACAGTTTTTGTCAAATAATTTCAATTATAAAACAATAACGTTCGGTTTTTGCTTTGAAAATAGAAAGAGAAAAAAGAGAGATTAAATTCTCTCCTCTTCTTCAATCTTAATAATACTCACCTTGACGGTAGTCCCATGAGTTAAAGGTATCTGACAAATGCATCATGATTTTATCAATGTCAAGCCCTTTACGGATAACGACTGGTGCTGGTGAGATTGAACGATCTCCTCCTTGTTCTGGGATGAGTTTTCCGTCCTTATCGACCATAGAAACCATCACACCTTGCTCGTAGCGAGTTTCAATCGTTTTGTCTGGTTGGATTGAAGCAACGTAGTCATCTGCTTCGATGACAAGGTCCACTGCTCCTTCGATACGTTGACCGATACCTTCCACCTTACCACGGTTTCCTTTACCAGATGGGTTAGCTGATGAGGCATAGACCATCTTACCTTCTTCCCAAAGTTTTGCAGCCAACTGTTCACCAGCTTTCCCAAATTTGATAACAAAACAGCTTGTACCACGAACGTCTGTCATGAGTTCTTCACGGCTATCACCGTATTCTTTCAATTTCTCAAAAGCTTCTGGTTTCCAAGGAAGGATACATCCAAGGAGAATATCTTCGTCCCAATGTTTTTGGTAGAAGGCTTCAATTTCTGGGTTGAGTTGTGCTAAAGCGCGTAGCTCGTCCATGCTACCACAAAGTACAACACCTGGTTTGTTACGGTTACGCTCTTTAGCTTCAAATTTGCGTTCAAGACCTGCCTTATCGCTCGTCATGATAATGTAACCAACTTTTGTGGGGCAAACGATACATCCGCCCTCATCTTTTAAAATGTCATAGCCTTCTTGTGAAAGTGTTCCGTTCCATTGAATGTGTTTTGTCATAGTTCTATATTTCCTTTTCTATTTTTCTAATCCTGCCAGTAGGCCGGTCGTTGTTTTTCATAGGCAGCAATCAAATCTTCATACTGCAAAGTAATACCGATATCATCCAAACCATTTAAGAGCTTGTGTTTCCACTCGCTATCTATTTCGAAAGTGAATTCTCCAACTGGTGAGATGATTTTTTGTTGTTCCAAGTCCACAGTTACCTGGTCAGTTGGTTTGAGCTGGGCTAGTTTCTCTCTAACCTCCCTGGGCTGAACAATAGGCAACATGCCATTATTGAGTTCATTATTGTAATGAATGTCCCCGAAAGAACCTGCAATCACGACCTTAAAACCATAGTCAGCTAGAGCCCAAGCTGCGTGTTCTCTCGAAGACCCCGCACCAAAGTTATCCCCCGAGATGAGGATACTGGCTTTACGGTATTCTGGTCGGTTAAAGACAAAGTCTGGATCCTCAGTATAGTTATCGTCCAGATAACGCCAAGCATACATGAGATACTTACCAAAGCCTTTTTTATCAATTAACTTGAGAAACTGCTTGGGGAGGATTTGGTCGGTGTCGATATTATCATTCATGAGAGGAACGGTCGTTCCCGTATAAACTGTAAATTTCTCCATATCCTCTCCTTACTGGGCCTCTGGCATTTGCCGAACATCTACGAAACGGCCTGCAATAGCCGCCGCTGCTGCCATGGCTGGACTGCAAAGATGGGTTTTAGCACCAAATCCCTGTCTGTCCTCAAAGTTGCGGTTACTGGTTGAGGCACAGTGGACACCATCAGGAACCTTGTCGGGATTCATACCTAGGCACATAGAGCAACCTGGGTCTCGCCATTCAAAGCCAGCATCTAAGAAGACCTTATCCAAGCCCAACTTCTCCGCAGCTCGTTTGACAGGACGAGAACCTGGTACTACGATTGCTGTTAGATTGGGAGCTATTTTCTTCCCTTTGACAAATCGCGCAGCCAGTTGTAAATCGCTGAGACGAGCATTGGTACAAGACCCGATAAAAATATATCCTAGTTCAATGTCCGCTGGCTTTTGACCTGGTTCCAAGTTCATGTAATGATAAGCTCGCTCATCATTCATATCCTTAATTTCTGGAAAACTACTGTCAAAGTCGACGCCCATAGCAGGATTGGTTCCCCAAGTCACCATAGGAGCCAAGTCTGAGACATCCATCCGGATAACCTTATCGTAAACAGCATCCTCATCGCTGACAAGCGTCTTCCAGTCAGCAACAGCCTCCTCGAAAGCTTCGGGAACACATTCCCGTCCCTTGAGATAGTCATAGGTAGTCTGGTCTGGATTCATAATTCCCATCTTGGAGCCAAACTCAATAGACATATTGCAGATGGTCATGCGCTCTTCCATGGTCAGTGCATCAATGGCTTGCCCACGATATTCCACCACATAGCCTACACCACAGGCAACGCCGTACTTGGCAATTAAGGCGAGGATGTAATCCTTAGAATAAACTCCTTTTTGAGGAACACCAGTGAATTCTACCAACATTTTCTTGGGTTTAACTTGCCAGAGTGTCTGGGTAGCAAAGACATGCTCGACCTCACTGGTCCCAATCCCAAAAGCGATAGCTCCGAAAGCTCCGTGAGTAGCTGTGTGGCTATCTCCACAGACGATGAATTTTCCTGGTTGCGTCCGTCCTGTTTCTGGACCTACCATGTGAACGATTCCCTGCTTTTCAGAACCATGGGCAGCATGTTCAATCCCAAACTCCTCAACATTTTCAGCAAGCTTATCAATTTGAGCCTTAGAAATGACATCTCGAATATCGTAGATATTGACCGTTGGTACATTGTGGTCAAAGGTTCCAAATGTCAAGTCGGGCCGTCTCAATCTGCGCCCCGCATCTCGTAATCCTTGAAAAGCTTGGGGACTAGTCACTTCATGAATATAGTGCTGGTCCACATACATGAGTTGAGGCTGCCCCTCTTCTCCTGTGATGACATGGCGGTCCCATAATTTATCAAAAATCGATTTTCCTGCCATCCATTACCTCCAAATAAAATATAAGGCTACTAGTGTGGTCACCATCCCGAGAAACCAAACTGTTTTAAAATACCATTTTCTAGTCTTGTGGTGAAAGATGATTCCTGCCAACCAGGCACCAAAACCACCACAAGTAAGGGCTAAAATGAGTAAGATTTTCTCTGGGACGCGCCAAGCACCTCTTCTTGCCTTGGATTTGTCAATGCCATAAATCAAGAAAATCAGCAAATTCCAAATCAAGAGGGCAAGCGTGATTCCTTCATTTATCTTCATAATCTTTCAATGATGGCTTCTGTCATTTCCTTGGTTGAAGCCTGTCCTCCAATATCTCTTGTTAAAATGCCAGCCGCTAAACTAGCTTCAACAGCACGCTCGATACGCTCTGCATCCTCATGACGTCCAAAGCTATCTCTCAACATCATGGCCACTGATAAAACCATAGAGATAGGATTGGCAATTCCTTGACCTGCAATATCAGGTGCCGAACCATGAATAGGTTCATAAAGACTTGGACCTTTTTCAGAATGACTAGCCGATGGCATGACTCCAAGCGTGCCAGATAGAACGCTTGATTCATCAGATAAGATATCTCCGAAAAGATTCTCTGTCACGATGACATCAAACTTAGCAGGATTGGTAATCATGAGCATGGCAGCTGAGTCCACCAACTGGTGCTCCAAGGTCACATCTGGGAAATCTTGCGCGACTTCCTCAGCTACTCTGCGCCAGAGTTTTGATGTTGCTAGAACATTTTGCTTATCGATACTAGTAACGATTTTTCTGCGACTTCTTGCGATTTCAAATGCCTTGCGAATAATCCGCTCTACTTCCTCATAGCTATAGTCGTTGATATCACGCGCTTTGCGCTCTTCAAGGATATGTTCTCCAAAGTAAATCCCGCCTGTCAACTCACGCACCACGACAAAGTCTACCCCAGCAATTCGTTCCGATTTGAGTGGTGACAAATGCTTGAGACTCTCAAAAATTTTTACAGGCCTAATATTGGCATAGAGATTGAGTTCCTTACGAAGAGCTAGCAAGCCTTGTTCAGACCGAATCGCCGCCCCATCATACTGGGGACTACCGATAGCCGCAAGGAGAATAGCATCTGCTTCTCTACATGCCTTGAGGGTTTCATCAGGTAAGGGATGCCCCACAGCATCAATACCCGCACCTCCAAAGGGGCGTCTGTCTATCTCATAGTCAAATCCTGTTTTTGAAGCTAGAGCTTCCAGAACCGCTAAACCAGCTTCCATGATTTCTGGACCGATTCCATCCCCTGCTAGAGCTACTATTTTCTTTGTCATAGCCTTCTCCTTTACACACTAGGCATGTCTCGGTAGGAAACGCTATGCCCCATCTCACCTGCATTCTCTTTTTGAACAAAAGTATTGGCATTGATATAGGCAATAGCGGAAGCCTTCAATACATCGAAATCAAGACCTGCTGCGTTAAAGATGGTTTCGGTATCTCTGTTTTCAACAGTGACCAAAACCCGAGCTTGGGCATCGATTCCATCTGTTACCGCATCGATGGTATAGGACACCAAGCGAACAGATTGGTTAAAGAACTTATCGATAGCATTAAAGATCGCTTCAACGGAACCTTGCCCTGTTGCATTAAATTCGACTTTTTCACCATCCATATTAGCTAAGCTAACAAGTGCTTCAATGTCATTTTCCGCATGGGTTTGAAGTTGCAAATCATCAAAGTGGAAGCCTTCTGGATTTTCAACCATGGTTCCAGCTACCAGAGCTCGAATATCTGCATCTGTGATTTCTTGTTTCTTGTCAGCCAGTGCCTTGAACTTAGCGAAGAGTGGTTTGATATCCTCTTCTGTAAAGTCTAGAGCCAATTCTCTTAGTTTTTCAACAAAGGCATGGCGACCAGACAATTTACCAAGTGGAAGGCTATTACTCTTAACACCGACCAATTCAGGTGTGATGATCTCATAAGTGAGAGGATTTTTAAGGACTCCATCTTGGTGAATGCCCGATTCATGAGAGAAGGCATTACCACCAACGACGGCCTTGTTTTTAGGAACCGGAATACCAGAGAAGCGAGAAACCATTTCAGACGTATTCATTGTTTCATCCAAAACAATATCACTAGTTGCTTGGAAGAAATCCTCACGAATCTTCAAAGCAACAGCTACTTCTTCAAGAGCAACATTACCTGCGCGTTCACCAATACCATTAATAGTTCCCTGGACACGTCCAGCACCGTGTTTAATTGCTGTCAAAGTATTTGCAGTTGCCATACCGAGATCATCGTGACAGTGGACACCAAAGACAACTTTATGATCTGATTTAATATTTTCAGTCAAGTAATCAAAGATACGTGCAAACTCTTCTGGAGTCGTAAAGCCAACTGTGTCAGGGATATTGATATAAGATGCACCTGCATCGACCGCTGTTTGAACGACTTGCAAGAGGAAATCCAACTCTGTTCTAGTCGCATCTTCAGGAGAGAATTCGACGATTTCAAACTTAGAACGTGCATAAGAAACATGTTCCTTGATAGCTTCTAAAATCTCTTCCTTGCTCTTATTGAGCTTATACTTGCGGTGAATCGGACTGGTAGCGATAAAGACATGAATTTGGGGATACTTGGCATCCTTAAGCGCCTCATAACAAGCATCAATATCAGATTTTACAGAACGAGCTAATCCTGTCACTGCTGTTTTTTTCATGGCTTTAGCAATTTCTTGAACAGCTATAAATGAATCTGGACTAGCAGCCGGAAAACCAGCTTCAATTACAGAAATTCCCCATTTCTCCAGCTGTCTTGCAATAGAAACTTTTTCCTTTATTGAGAAGTTAACACCAGGTGTTTGTTCCCCATCACGAAGGCTTGTATCAAAAAATTCAACTTTACGCATAAGATTTCCCCTTTTCCAAATGTGGTTTTAAAAAAACATCTCGCTCAGAAGCCCAAGCGAGATGTTGATTTACTCCCGCTTGGTAAGCCAAACAGGACTAATGCTTTTGCACTAGCCCGAGTACCTCAACAACAAAGCAAATTGATTAAACTTAGCTGTTTTCATGTTTGACTTTCTCCTTCGTTTGATATCTTGTTTAGTATTTTAGCATAGCGAAAAACACTTGTCAAGAAAAAATCCATTATTTTCTGAAAATTTCTTCAGTAAAGAATATTTTGCTAATTGAAAGTATTTGAAAACTCAACTAACTTTCCTTATTTTTTCACAGTCAAATTCCAACTTCTTTCGATGAGTTCTATCACTTCTTCATCTTGCAAACTATCATCAAGCGCCAGACTAAGCCAGTAGCGTTTGTTCATATGAAAGGCTGGATAAATGCCTTTTTTTGAAAGCAAATTAGATACTTGGTCGTGTTTGAGGTTGACTGCTTCGACTAGTCCTTCTCTGCCCTTTTCCAGCTTATCCCATGGGATTCTCATCACAACAGCATACCACTTTTGATTGTCTTCATGGCGCAATACAGCTGTATCAGGAGACTTTTCCCACAGATACTCCAACTGATTACCATATTTCTCCTGAACTTGAGCCATGATACGCTTAGTCTGAGGACAGATAAAATCCTGCACATCAAAGCAAGCCTTCCGAATCTGGTAGAGAATCTCCAAACAAGCCTCACGGACACTTGCAACAAAGCTTCCTGTCATACTTTCCATATGTACTTGAGGATAGAGGTCACCCGTTTCCTGATCAAAAACCTGAAAACTCACATTATCAGGAGTGATAGAGACTGTCATGGAAAAGTCACCTTGCAAAATCTGGCAACTATAGGTCCAAACTTCCCCCATTTCTACAAAACCATAGGCATGAGCTTTTTCTTTATTAAACTGGTAGGATTTAAAAATTTCAAACATAAGTGAAAACTGCTACCAAAAGCTAGCAGTTCCTTTCTATTTTTTAAAAGACAACCTTAGTTCCATGCAATTGTGTCACGCCCAACTGGTCAATAAAGGTTTGACGGTTGTCCAAGTCAATCCCCCCACCTGGTAGAATTTCAATTTTACCTTTAGCATGTTCCAAAATTCTGTGATAATGAGCGAAACGTTTCTCTAGCGAGTCTCCAGACACACCAGCACGAGTTAGGATACGGGTGACACCAGCTTGGCTTAGCCAGTCAATGGCTTCCAACTGGTCTTCATCACTCAATTCATCAAAGGCCATGTGAAAGACAATTTCCATTCCTTTAGATGCGGCAATCAGCTTCTCAAGATTAGTCTTATCCAACTTCTTATCAGCAGTTAATGTCCCAAATACCACCCCTTGACTTCCAGCCTGAGCAGTCAAACGAATGTCTTCCAGCATGATCGCTATTTCAAGATCAGTATAGACAAAATCGCCACCACGGGGACGAATCATGGTCATGATGGTGGTGTCGTAGTTAGCTGCCAGTTCAACCGCCGCCTTGGTCACTCCATAGCTAGGTGTTGTTCCACCCACTGCTAGATTGTCACAAAGTTCGATTCGACGAGCTCCAGCCTGCATCGCTTTTTCAAGCAAGGTCACATTTTCAGCACAAAATTCGTAAATCATTTGATTCTCCTTGATGTTTTCTTTAAATTTATTATATCATATTATTTTAAATATGCTTTCATTTTTATCAAGGCAAATAACTACTATTTTTATCTATTCTTTGTCAGGAATGACTTTAAAGAGATAGTAGGTAATAAAGATAGTCAGGGCTCCCAGACCGATTTTGACTGGTAAAAGAGGGGCAAAATAAATAGAAATCCCCATCAAGATATAGATAGATACGATAATTTTTTTCTTTCGTTCACGCGCGATTGACTTGGTTTCCCGAAAGTCCGCTACATAAGTCTGATAAAGCTTTGTATGATAAAGCCAGTCTTCAAATCTCTTTGAAGACTTGGAAAAGCAAGCAATTGATAGCAAAAGGAAGGGTGTTGTTGGCAAGAGGGGCAAGACAACCCCAACAAGAGCCAAGGCTAAAGAAATAAAACCAATACTTAGGTAAATAATACGCATGTCTTCTCCTAATTGAAATAATCTTCTACTAGTTTCCCACAAAGTGAGGAAATTTGTCAAGCTTCAAGTAAAAAGAGCCTGAAATTTATTTTCAGGACTCTGCATTTTATTTAATTTTCTCCTCTTCGTAGTCGCCATTGCTACATACAACCTGCTTGCCTCCACCACGGACTTTTTTCTCCACAAGGAAGTGTCCGCATTTTGGACAGTCACGGCCAATTGGTTTGTCCCAGGAAGTAAACTCACATTCTGGGTAACGATTGCAACCATAGAAGATACGATTGCGCTTGGTTTTGCGTTCGATGATTTGTCCTTGATGACAGCTTGGACACTCGACTCCAATCTCTTTGACAATTGCTTGTGTGTGACGGCAGTCTGGGAAATTACTACAAGCATAGAATTTACCAAAACGACCGAGCTTAATCACCATCGGACTGCCACAAACTTCACAGTCAAATCCAGCTGGCTCATCCTTGATCTGGATTTTTTCCATTTCGGATTCAGCCTTGGCTACTTCTTTAGAGAATGGTTTGTAAAAGGTGTCAATGACCCGTTGCCACTGCTCTTTACCAACTTCGACATCATCCAGTTTTCCTTCCATTTCAGCTGTGAAGGTCACATTGACGATATCTGGGAAATATTCAACAATGAGTTTATTAACAATTTCACCCAGTTCTGTCGGTTCAAAACGTTTAGCTGCCAGACGAACGTAGTAACGTTTTTGGATGGTTTCAATAGTCGGAGCGTAGGTTGACGGACGTCCAACCCCATTTTCTTCCAAGGTCTTGATAAGAGTCGCTTCCGAATAGCGAGCAGGTGGTTGAGTGAAATGTTGTTCTGGCTTGCTATTGACCTGCTTGACCACATCTCCTACTTCCATATCTGGCAACATCTTGTTCTTGTCAGAGTCATTGTAGATAGCAAGATAACCATCAAACTTAACTTGGCTTCCATTCGCTGCAAACTGAACTCCATTTTGAGAGAGCTTGACAGCCATGGTATCAAAGATAGCTCCCGTCATCTGGCTAGCTACAAAACGGTTCCAGATAAGGGTATAGAGCTTGAGCTGGTCTTTGTCCAAGTACTTAGCGATGCTTTCTGGTGTATTAAAAACACTAGATGGACGAATGGCTTCGTGGGCATCCTGAGCACCTGAGGCATTCTTGACCTTGCTACCATGCTTGGAATACTTGCTACCAAAGCGGTCGTTAATATAGCTTGCTGCTTCGTTCTGAGCCACAGGACTGATACGAGTCGAGTCTGTACGCATATAGGTAATCAAACCTTGCACACCTGATCCGATATTGATCCCTTCATAAAGCTGCTGAGCCACCATCATAGTCTTTCGAGTACGGAAATTGATTTTGTTAGCAGCATCCATCTGCATGGTTGAAGTCGTATAAGGTAGTGGCGCATTGCGTTTGCGTTCTTTCTTATCCACCTGGTCTACTGTGAAATCTTTGCTAGTCAAATGGGACAGGACTTCTTTGACTTCTTCATTAGTGGTCAATTTCATCTTTTTGCCATTCATACCATAGAAAGAAGCCTGAAATTGCTTGGTTCCCTTCTTAAAAACACCATCAATTGTCCAGTATTCTTCCGGTTGGAAGGCATTGATTTCATTTTCACGATCAATGATGAGCTTAAGGGCAACAGACTGCACGCGCCCTGCTGATAAGCCCTTCTTGACTTTTTTCCACAAAATTGGCGAAATCGAATACCCTACCAAGCGGTCCAAGACACGACGAGCTTGTTGGGCGTCGACCAAGTCCATATCAATCTTGCGAGGTTCTTTAAAAGCATTTTTCACTGCATCCTTGGTGATTTCATTAAAGACCACACGGTTGGCATCATTCTCATCCAAATCGAGAATATGAGCCAAATGCCAGGAAATCGCTTCTCCTTCACGGTCCGGGTCACTCGCCAGAAAGACTTTATTAGCTTTTTTGGCTTCTTTTTTCAGATCATTGATCAGAGGACCCTTGCCTCGGATATTGATATACTGCGGTTCGTAGTTATTTTCAATGTCAACAGACATACTGGATTTTTTCAAATCTCGGATATGTCCGACACTGGCTAGAACCTTATAATTTCGTCCTAGATACTTCTCAATCGTTTTTGCCTTGGCAGGCGACTCCACGATAACTAGATTTTTTTTAACTGTTGATTTTTTCTTCTTTGTTGCCGTAGCCACACTATCACACCTTTTCAAAGTAATAAACTTTATAAAGTGTAAACCATTTTTCTATAGCTGTCAAGACTTAACTCCTATATGATAGTAGAAAAGTTTATCTGAATGAACAATTTCTCCTTAAAATTCAAACTCAGCCAGCACATCTTGACCGCTGGAAATCAGTTTTGCTCCCTCTTGAATCAGGTGGTGACAGCCATCTGAATGGCCATCTAAAATGTTTCCTGGAATGGCAAAAACATCGCGTCCTTCTTCCATAGCTCGCTCACAGGTAATAAGACTACCAGAACGCATCCTTGCCTCTGCTACAATAACTCCTCGGCAAAGGCCAGCAATGATGCGATTACGAGCTGGAAAGTGAAATTTCAAGGGTTCCTCACCAGGTCCGTATTCGCTAAGTACCAAATGGTGATTACCAATGTGTTCCTGCAAACGTTTATTGGCACGGGGGTAAAAAACATCCAATCCTGTTCCAATGACAGCAATCGTTCTTCCTCCATTCTGGAGTGCAGCCATATGGGCAGCCGTATCAATCCCTTTGGCTAAACCACTGACCACGATTAACTCGTTTTCCAAACCTTGAATGACTTTCTGAACCGACTTTGCTCCCTGACTAGAACATGAACGACTCCCTACAACAGCAACCTTTGGAAATTTCAATAAGTCTAGATTCCCTTTATAAAACAAGAGAGCTGGAGCATCATAAATCTCACTCAAATCCCAAGGATAACAGTCGTCTAGAATCGAAAAGGATGGAAATTTTTGGAACTCCTTCTCCAACTGAACATCATCTATCTGGAAATAGCGTTCCATAAAGACAGCAGGATTACGACATTCTGAAATTTCTGCAATATCACCTAGCAAGAGCTCCTGATCTACAGTCTCGTCGTATTCAAGAACAGTTAAAATTTGTTGATTGGTCAGTCCAGCTTTTCTCAATTTGTAAATCTCATAGTTTGTGATCTTCATATACAACTCCATTTCTTTTTCTACTCATCTATCTATTCGTAAAAAAAATAAAAAGAAGACCAAGGATCTTCTTTTTTTCATTTATTCAGATTTAGCAGTTGACCAGCTACTTTCAATCATCGGTAAGATTGTTTTTAAAGTTTCCCCATCCCCTTCAAGTGAAACATAGCGGATTTTACCATCATTTGATCGGAAAACCCAAGTAACGAGGTATTTCCCTGACTTAGCAATTGCATTGACAACATAGGCTTCATAACCTCCAATGGTCGATTTGGAACCCCAGACCTTACTGAAATCAGAGCTTTGTTCTTTGGAAGTTAAAATACTAGATGAGACAGTCACAACATCCAGTTTAGCATATTCTTCTTCGCTGATATTGAACTGCTCAGCCTTAAAGGTATTCAGCGTAACAATGTTGATATCTGTTCCATCACTATACTGTATATCATTTCCACCTTCTACTTCATGGAATCGAACCCATGATTTGGGTACCTTGACAAATCCATATTCATTCGAACCGATGATTTGCGTCTCTTCCTTTTTCGCTTCAGAAACAGCAGAGCTAGAGCTACTCGTTTCCTGACTACTAGAAGAACTAACAACTGCAGACGAACTTCCTTCGGTTGCTGTTTGCGAATTATTGGAGCATGAAGCTAGAAAAACACTAGCAGTAACTACAGTACCTAAAATTAATAATTTTTTCATCCTACCACCTTTCCATCTGCATTATAAGAAAAATAAGGACTTCTGTCAAATTCTAACCTAATCGATTCTGTTAGTTTACGATTTAATAGCTCACATTTAAAGCAAAAACTCTTGAAAAATCTTCAAGAGTTTTATTTTCTATTTCTATTCTTCATCCATGCTTAAGACGCTAAGGAAGGCTTCTTGTGGGACTTCTACTGATCCGATAGCCTTCATGCGTTTCTTACCAGCTTTTTGTTTTTCAAGGAGTTTGCGTTTACGAGAAACGTCACCACCGTAACACTTGGCAAGTACGTTCTTACGAAGGGCCTTGATATCAGTACGAGCACGATTTTGTGCCCAATAGCTGCTTGAATTGGCACCTCAAATTGTTGACGAGGGATGATTTTCTTGAGCTTATCAACGATGAGCTTCCCACGTTCGTAAGCAAAGTCCTTGTGAACGATAAAGCTGAGGGCATCTACCTTATCACCATTGAGAAGGATATCCATTTTGACCAGTTTAGATGGACGGTACTCTGACAATTCGTAGTCAAAGCTTGCATAACCACGCGTCGAAGACTTAAGCTTATCAAAGAAGTCAAAAACGATTTCAGCAAGTGGAATTTGATAGATAACATTGACACGATTATCATCAATATAGTCCATGGTCACAAAGTCCCCACGCTTGCGCTGAGCTAGTTCCATAACTGCTCCGACAAACTCCTGCGGTACCATGATTTGCGCCTTCACATACGGTTCTTCAATAGTCGCGATCTTAGTCGGATCTGGAAATTCAGAGGGGTTAGACACATCCATAGACTCACCGTCAGTTTGGTTAACCTTATAGATAACAGACGGAGCTGTCATGATGAGGTCAATATTGAACTCACGCTCTAAACGCTCTTGGATAACATCCATATGGAGAAGTCCAAGGAATCCACAACGGAAACCAAATCCAAGCGCCTGAGATGTTTCTGGTTCAAACTGCAGGCTAGCATCGTTGAGCTGCAATTTTTCTAGGGCTTCACGAAGGTCATTGTACTTGTTTGATTCAATTGGATAGAGACCAGCAAAGACCATAGGATTCATTTGCTTGTAGCCATCTAATGGCTCTGCCGCAGGATTGGTTGCCAAGGTAACTGTATCGCCGACACGCGTGTCTTGAACCGTCTTGATAGAAGCCGCAATATAACCAACGTCACCAGTCGCAAGGAAATCACGCCCTACTGCTTTCGGCGTGAAAATTCCGACCTCCGTCACATCAAAGGTCTTGCCATTGCTCATGAGCTGAATCTTATCGCCAGGTTTAACCACTCCGTCCATAACACGCACTTGGAGGATAACCCCACGATAGGCATCATAAACTGAGTCGAAAATCAAGGCTTTGAGTGGCGCCGTTACATCACCAGTAGGAGCTGGCACTTTTTCAACAATCTGCTCAAGAATCTCTTCAATACCAATACCAGCTTTGGCTGAAGCCAGGACCGCTTCGCTGGCATCTAGTCCAATGACATCCTCAATCTCTGTACGCACACGCTCTGGATCAGCTGCTGGAAGGTCAATCTTGTTAATGACTGGCAAGATTTCCAAATCATTGTCCAAGGCTAGATAAACGTTGGCAAGTGTTTGCGCCTCAATCCCTTGGGCCGCATCAACCACCAAAATTGCTCCTTCACAGGCAGCTAACGAACGCGACACTTCATAGGTAAAGTCCACGTGCCAGGTGTGTCAATCAAGTGGAAAATATAGGTTTCGCCATCTTTTGCAGTGTAATTGAGCTCGATAGCATTGAGTTTAATGGTAATCCCACGTTCACGCTCAAGATCCATACTATCCAAAAGCTGGGCCTGCATTTCACGACTAGAAACCGTCTCCGTCTTTTCCAAAATGCGGTCTGCTAGCGTTGATTTCCCATGGTCAATATGGGCGATAATAGAGAAGTTTCGAATCTTCTCCTGTCGTTTTTTCAAATCTTCTAAGTTCATGATGCTCTTCCTTTCAGGGTATCTATTAATTATAAATTGTTTTTAACATTTTGACAAGACCATACCCTGCTAGGAGTACTAATCTTCGGCAATAAAACCATCATTTTCGATAAAGTGGTGTTCTGTCATTCCTTGGTCTGTAAAGACGATTCCATGAAGGACACCACCATAGACAGCTCCTCCATCCATGCCAATCTTGCCATCTTCCGTCATCCAAAGCTCAGCAGTACCTCGGTCTTGCTTTAGCAAACCATAAACTGGTGTATGCCCAAAGACAATGGTTTTCCCGGTATGATTTTCAGCTTCGTGGAATGGTTTTCTGAGCCAGACTTTTTTATAATCTGTAGTTTCATGCCAATCATCCAAGGTCAAGTCAATACCCGCATGAACAAAGATATACTTGTCTGTCTCTACTACAAATGGCATTTGACGAATAAATTCGACCAAGTCTGCTGCTTCTGTCGCAACCCGTTTGGCATCTTCTACGCCATCAACTGGTGCATCCAAGGGACGACCTAAAATTGAGTTAATGGTTGTATCACCACCATTGCGACGATAATGGTCATAGCTTTCTTCTGGGTCATCGAGCCAAGTCAGAAACATATACTCATGATTACCTGATAAACAAATAGCTCCTTGATTGTCGACCAAGTCTTTGACCATCTCTAGAACACGGCGACTATCCTCACCACGGTCAATCAAATCCCCTAGAAAGAGCAACTGAGTTTGACCATCCCATGTTTTGAGAAGATCTTCCAGCATACCTGCTTTTCCATGGACATCTCCAATTACATAATAGTCTGTCATTTATTTCATCCTCGTTTGCAATAATTCTCTGGCTTGGGTAAGGGCAGTTTCAGTTACATTTTCCCCAGCCAACATCTTAGCTACTTCCTCTACTCGCTCTTCTAAAGTCAAAAGGCGAACCGTCGACACCGTTGAGTGCTCATCGCTAATCTTCTCAATAAAGAATTGATAATCCGCGATGGCAATCACTTGTGGAAGGTGAGAGATAGCAAGAACCTGACCATGCTGGCCAATCTTATGAATTTTTTGAGCAATGGCCTGGGCTACGCGACCTGAAACTCCCGTATCCACCTCATCAAAGACAATACTGGTCTTGCCTTCCTTACGAGAAAAGGCAGACTTGATAGCCAACATGAGACGGGATAATTCCCCACCGGACGCAACTTTGACCAAAGGCTTAAAGTCCTCACCTGGGTTGGTGGAAATATAAAACTCGACTGTTTCATTCCCCTCACGACTAAATTTGCCCTTGCTAAAGCGAACCTGGAACTGTGCCTTCTCCATATAGAGATCCTGAAGTTCTTGTTTAATCTCAGCCTCAAGCTGCTGGGCCAAATCATGACGAGCTGATGCAAGTTGCCCTGCCAAATCGACAAGATTAACTTCCAATTTCTTGAGCTCTGCTTCCATGTCTTCAGAAGAAAGGTTATTTCCAGTCAAGAGATTGTACTCATCCGTAATCTTAGCAAAATAAAGCAAAACATCGTCTACAGTCCCACCGTACTTGCGAGTAATAGTATTTATAAGGTCTAAGCGATTTTCAACCTGCATGAGGCGATTGCCATCAAAATCCAAGTCCTCAATAATATCTTCTAAACGCTTGGTAATATCTTCTAAAACATAGTATGTTTCGGATAGAGAACTTGAAATTTCACGGTATTCAGGGTCATATTCTTCGACACTTTCCATGTCATTCATGGCTGAACGGACATTAGCAAGACTGGAGAATTCCTCATTGTCCAACATACTATAGGCATTGGTTAGGGTATCTGCAATATTTTTATGGTTGAGAAGTTTATCACGTTCTTGGTTGAGAGCTAAGTCTTCACCAGCCTGCAAGTTTGCAGCCTCAATCTCTGCCATTTGAAATTCCAACATCTCAATACGAGCCTTGTGTTCTTGCTGGTTTTTCTTAACTTCCAAAACCTGCTTGCGCATTTTGCGATAGGCATCAAAGCTCGTCTGATAGGTCTCCTTCAAGTCCAAGAAAGTAGCATCACCAAACTCATCCAACATCTGAATGTGCAGTTGAGGACGCATTAACTCCTCTTGGTCATGCTGACCATGGATATCCACAAGGTGTTGCCCAATAGCACGCAAGACGGAAAGATTGACCATCTGACCATTCACGCGACTAACACTACGACCATTTTGCAAAATTTCCCGGCGGATGATAATCTCATCCCCCAATTCTAAACCTTGCTCATCAAAAAGTTCCTGTAAAAGGCGACTGTTTTCAACCGAGAAAAGCCCCTCAATCTCTGCCTTTGGCGCACCGTGACGAATAACATCTGTCGTTGCACGAGCCCCCAACATGAGATTCATAGCGTCGATAATAATAGACTTTCCAGCACCCGTTTCCCCGGTTAAAACAGTCATACCCTTTTCAAAATTGAGCGAAATCGCCTCAATAATGGCAAAGTTTTTTATTGAAATTTCAAGTAACATACTGACCTACCATTTTTTGACTTGTTCAACAATTTCCTCAGCTGCCTCTGCTGTTCTAGCTACAATTAAGATAGAATCATCATCAGCTAGACAGCTAAAAATCTGTTCAGGAAATGCTTCGACCAACTGACTCTTCACAAAAATAGTATTTCCAGGAATGACAGAAAGGTTGATCATATTTCCCATTAACTCAGAACTCACAATATTGTCCTCAGCCAACTGCAAACTTTTGACGATTGATTTTGGCAATTCATAGATATAGGTATTATTCTTCAAAGGAATTTTAACAATTCCAAGTTCTTTGATGTCCCTTGAGACAGTGGCCTGAGTAGCAGAAATACCTGCTTCTCTCAAGTACTCAACAATTTCTTCCTGAGTCCCGATCTGATAATCCGTAACAAATCTTCTAATTTTTTCAAGTCTCTCTTTTTTATTCATCTTTAAATTCTCTATGCGCTCTCTCTACAACTTTTTCTATTTCAGGGGCAACTTGATTACTTGCTCCCTCTTCCTTTTTCAAATATGCCAGAAATTCAATGTTTCCATGTCCACCTTGGATTGGTGAATAGTCTAATCCAAGCACTGAAAAACCTTGCTCAACTGCCATAGCAGTGACAGATTCAAGGACAGTTTGATGAATCTTGGCATCGCGAATGATTCCATTCTTCCCAATCTGCTCACGACCTGCTTCAAACTGAGGTTTGACAAGTGCTACCACCTGACCTTGATCAGCCAAGACACGATGCAAAGCAGGCAAAATCAGACTGAGGGAAATGAAACTCACATCAATACTGGCAAAGCTTGGTTCCTGCTCAAAATCAGTCTTTTCAGCATAACGAAAATTAAACTGCTCCATGCTGACAACCCGCGAGTCTTGGCGTAATTTCCAAGCCAACTGATTGGTACCAACATCGACTGCAAAGACCAACTCAGCACCATTTTGCAACATGACGTCAGTAAATCCTCCAGTGGAAGCCCCAATATCAATCGTTGTCACTCCCTCGACTGACAAATCAAAGACCTCCAAGGCCTTCTCTAGTTTTAGACCACCTCGACTGACATACTTGAGTTTTTCACCCTTGAGTTTTAGTTCAGTATCATCTGGGATTTTCTCTCCTGGCTTGTCAAAACGCTCCCCATTGAGGACAGCTACAACCAGACCAGCCATGACACCACGCTTGGCCTGTTCTCGCGTTTCAAACAAGCCCTGTTTATAAGCTAGTACATCCACTCTTTCCTTAGCCATTGATTCTCAAACTTTCTACTACTTTAACAATCGATTCTGTTTCAAAGCTGACTTGCTGGGCAATTTCTTCTAACTTGGCATTAGCTTGATCCAGAGTTTGGTTACAAAAAGCAATGGCCTCTTCCAAGCCTAACAAGGTGGATAGGTTGACTTTTCTGCCTGCAAATCCTTTTGTGGAGTCTTCCCGATTTCCTCAAAACTAGCTGTCACATCCAGCACATCATCTCGAACTTGAAAGGCCAGCCCAATCAATTCACCCACAGTTTTCAGTTTTACTTGGATTTCTGGTTCTAATTCTGCTATGATAGCTGCTGCTTGGAAAGGGTAGGCTAGTAATTTTCCAGTCTTATTGGCATGAATGGTCTGAAGTTCTTCCAAGGACAAATGTTGGTGTTCGCCTTCCATATCCAAAACCTGCCCTGCAACCATGCCTAGACTTCCTGAAGCAAGCGATAAGTTGGCAATCAAGTCCACCTTGATCTGACTTGGCAAATCCGCCTGCGCGATCAGGGCATAGGGATCTAGGAACAAGGCATCTCCTGCCAATATTGCCATCGCTTCGCCAAATTTCTTGTGATTTGTCAGACGCCCTCGACGGTAATCATCGTCATCCATAGCTGGAAGGTCATCGTGAATCAAGCTCCCTGTATGAATCATTTCCAAGGCAGCAGCCACTTGGACATGCGCTGGTTGGATAACCACTTTCAGGGATTCCAGAACTTCTAGCAAGAGAAAAGGCCGAATACGCTTGCCACCAGCATGAATGGAATAGAGAACGGACTCTCGTAGACTAGAAGCAAACTGCTGGTCTCCATAAAAATCTTCCAAGGCCGACTCGACAAGAGCTAATTTTTCTTGCTTCTTCATTCAAAATCACTTTCTGTTCCGTCTTCTTGCATGACTTTGACCAAGGTCTTTTCAGCCTTGTCTAACGTCGCTTGGAGCTCTTTTGACAAGACCATACCCTTTTGAAAGGCCGCAATCGCATCTTCCAGAGCAATTTCACCGTTTTCCAAACTTTGGACAATGGTCTCCAGTTCTGCTAGATTTTCCTCAAATTTCTTTTGTTTTGACATCTTTAACCTCTAATTCTACTTGACCATCTCGCATCAAAAGCGTCACTTGGTCTTTTTTATTCAACATCTCAACCGAATCCACAACGGACTCTTCTTTTTTGACAATTGCATAACCACGCGCCACAATTCGGCTCGTATCCAACATCAGCAAGGCTTCCGAAAGTCGCTTAACCTCAGCAACCTTGGCATCATAAACCAGAGCCATTTGGCTACGAAGGAGCTTGTCCAACTGAGCAAGCCGATCCTGATAGCGTTGGATTTTGGGAACAGGTGATAATTGCACCAGTTGATGTGTCCTTGCTTGGACTAAATGTTTGCTATCAGAAATCCGTGTTCGCAAACTTTGTTTTAATCGCAGTTGCAGCTGATCCAACCGTTGCAAATAACCATCATACAAGCGCTCTGGCTGTCTAAAGATGACTGACTGACTGCATTTTTTCAGAGCTTCTTTTTTCTTTGACAAGACATTTTGTACAGCTGTCGTCATCCATTTTTCTTGATTTTGCAAATGGGTCAAAAGATCCAACTTGGTTACAGGTGTTGCCAGTTCAGCTGCAGCTGTTGGCGTTGCAGCCCGTCTATCTGCCACAAAATCCGCCAAGGTCACATCTGTCTCATGCCCCACACTAGAAATGATTGGCAAGCGAGATTCAAAAATAGCCCGTACCACAATCTCTTCGTTAAAGGCCCAGAGATCCTCGATGGAACCCCCACCACGACCAATGATGAGAACATCTAGATCCTCACGCTGATTGGCACGAGCAATATTCCGTGCTATTTCCTCTGCAGCTCCATCACCCTGTACCTTGGTCGGATAGAGAAGGATATCGACACCAGGAAAACGTCTGCTTACGGTTGTGATAATATCCTGGATGACTGCGCCACTGCGACTGGTTACTACACCAATTCTCTTAGCAAACTGGGGAAGAGGTTGCTTGAACCGTTCTTGGAAAAGACCTTCTTCCGTTAGTTTTTTCTTGAGTTGTTCAAACTGAATCGCAAGCGCACCAACACCGTCAGGTTCAGCCTTCTCAATGATGATGGAGTAGCTCCCGTTCGGTTCATAAACCTGAACTCGCCCAATCACATTGATTTTCATTCCTTCTTCGAGGTCGAAACCTAACTTCTGATATATCCCTGACCAGATGGTCGCTTGAATGACTGCGTGGTCATCTTTTAGGGAGAAATATTGGTGCGTAGGTCGTTTACGAAAGTTGGAAACTTGACCAGTTAAATAGACCCGTTCCAAGTAAGGGTCTTTATCGAATTTCATTTTCAGATACTTGGTCAAAGTTGTTACCGATAAATACTTTTCCATCTCCACCTACTATTCATTTTCTTGCTTTTCCATGGGTATTATTATACCAAAAACATGCTTAAAAATCACCTTTTTCCTACTGAAACTAAAGGAAAAATAGAAAAAGGAGGCTAGGCCTCCTCATCTGATTATTTACTGTTTCGCGCTTCTTCCAAAATCTTTGCAATTTTTGTCGTCAAAAGATCGATAGCAACGGTATTGCTGACTCCCTCAGGAATGACGATATCGGCATACCGTTTGGTCGGCTCGATAAACTGGTGGTACATAGGTTTGACCACACCCAAGTACTGGTCAATAACGCTATCTAAACTACGGCCACGCTCTTCCATATCACGCTTGATACGACGAATAATACGCACATCATCATCTGTATCCACAAAAATCTTGATATCCATCAAATCGCGCAGACGCTTGTCCTCCAAGACCAGAATCCCCTCAACGATAAAGACATCCTGAGGCTCCTGACGATAGGTCTTGCTACTCCGCGTATGCTCTGTATAGTCATAAGTTGGAATGTCCACCGGACGTCCTGCCAACAATTCCTTAATCTGCTCGATCATCAAGTCTGTATCAAAGGCAAATGGATGGTCGTAGTTGGTTTTGACACGCTCTTCAAAGGTCAAGTGAGACTGATCCTTGTAGTATGAATCGTGCTCAATCATGGAAATCTTTTCATCAGGAAAGTGCGATAAAATGGCCCTAGAAACACTGGTTTTACCACCACCAGAACCACCTGTCACTCCGATAATGATTGGTCTATTTTGCATGCTATCCTCCGTTTTTTTATCCGTCGTCTATTCTATCACATTTTTTGCAAAATTTATAGTCTGATTTGGATAGCCTAGGGGAAACAAATCCATCCCCACACTCCAGTTAGACTAGCCAAAAACCTTTCTTGGTTTGTAGAAATTGTCCCTTTTTTCTAGAATAGCTAGCAATTTGTCTCCCTCAAAGGCAGCCAATTCTTGATCTGTTTGATCTAACTCGATAAAACGGCCAAAGCGCACTTCTGTAGCCTCTTCTGGACTTAGAAAAACTTTGACAAGATCCCCTGTTCCAATTTCAAGAGGATGGAGAAAGTCCAGTTGACCAGCCTCCACTTTTTCAGCAATTTCGTCCAAGGTAAGAGCATCTTCTAGTTGTAAACCTGCAGCACTGGTTCGAGTCAGATGCGACATATGGGCCGCATAACCAAGCTTCTCTCCCAAGTCAACTGATAAGGTACGGATGTAAGTCCCTTTACTGCATTTTACACGAAAAGTAAAGCGTGCAAGATGACCCTCATAAGAAATCGGACTTGTCCGCTCAAATTGATAAATGGTTACCAGGCGTTCTGGACGCTCTACTTCCTGACCAGCACGCGCATATTCATAGAGCTTACGCCCATTTACCTTGACAGCCGAATACATAGGGGGAATCTGAATAATAGGTCCATTCAGATCAGCAATTGCTTCATCGACAATAGCTTCATCCAAGGGCGACAAAACGGGTGTCTCAGCGATCACTTCCCCACTGGCATCCTCGGTCGTCGTTGAATAGCCGATAGTAATCTCCCCCTCGTAGACCTTGCCCTCATCCTGCATAAACTCTACCATGCGCGTAGCTTTACCAACTGCAATAGGTAAAACGCCAACCACATCAGGATCCAAGGTCCCACCATGACCAATTTTCTTGGTTCCCAAAATCTTACGCAGCTTAAAAACCGCATCATGCGAGGTCATCCCCGCTTCTTTTTTTAAGTTGATAATACCGTTCATTTTTGCTTTCTAATTTTCTGATACCTTCTAATTTTTTTCCCTACGACTTTTTAGCTTTTGTTTCTTAAAAGTCATAAAAGTTAATTTTTGC
>JXRG01000029.1:0-25188 GCA_000831085.1 Streptococcus sp. DBCMS | reverse complement strand
CAGTCCAGAGTTTACTAAGGTAACGCCGACAGGTTCAGGTGATAAGACAGAAGGTCTGCAAGGTCAGGTCCAAGAAGGTAAAGTGACCTTCACTCCAGGTCATGACTCAGTTCCATTCCCAGCTGATTCGACTCCACTATTTGACAATGGGACAGCTGTGAAGGAAGTGCCAAATGTTGGTAAGTTCGAAGTGGACGCAGACGGTAAGGTAACCTTCACTCCTGATAAGCAGTTCAAGGGTGAAACACCAGAGCTTGAATTGACTCGTGTAGATGCCAACGGAACTCCAGTTACCGTTAAGTACCAAGCGGTGGTGAAAGAAGTAGTACCAACCAGCACTAACGCAATCAGCACAGGTCCTCAGGGTGTTCCACAAACAGGAACTCCAAGCTTCCAAGGTGGCGACCCACTGGTTCCAATCGATGAAACAGTTGAACCAACCTTCGAAGATGGCAGCAAAGAGAAGCCTATTCCAGGTCAAGGAACTTACACGATTGCGTCAGACGGTACAGTAACATTCACTCCAGACAAGCAGTTTGTCGGAAGCCCAGATCCAGTCACAGTGAAACGTGTAGATAAGAATGGCACCCCAGTTACTGCAACCTACAGTCCAGAGTTTACAAAAGTGACACCAACTGGTAAAGATACTTCTTCAGTGAACATTAAGGGGCTTGTTCAAACGGGTACGCCAACATTTGAAGGTGGTAATCCGCTTGTTCCAATCGATGAAACAGTGGCAGCAACATTTGAAGATGGATCAACTGAAAAAGTGATTCCAGGTGAAGGAACTTATGCAATCTCACCAGATGGCACAGTCACCTTCACTCCAGAAGCTAATTTTGTAGGAAAAGGAACTGGCGTAACGATTGTCCGTAAGGATAAGAATGGTACCTCAGTTACTGCGACTTATCGTCCAACAGTTGTAGATCCGTCTACTGGTCATGACACGGCTTCTACAGGAGCAAAAGGTCAACCACAAGTGGCAACACCAGTGTTTGAAGGACATATCGATTCGACTGTTCCACCAACATTTGAGGATGGTAGCACGACTATGGTTGTTCCAGGTGAAGGAAGCTATACAATTGATAAAGATGGTGAGATTACCTTTACTCCAGAACCAGACTTTGTTGGTATAGCTAAAGGATTGGTTGTGAAACGTTTGGATGTGTATGGAAATGTAGTTACTGCTCGCTACACACCAACTGTCCTTGGACAAACACAAGTGAGTGATGCGACATCAGAAGGTCTTAAAGGTCAAACTCAGACGGGTAAACCAAACTTTACAGGTGATGTCGATCTGACAGTTCCGCCAACCTTTGAAGATGGAACAACTGAAAAAGTCGTTCCAGGTGAAGGAACTTATGTAATCTCACCAGATGGCACCGTCACCTTTATCCCTGAGGCAGACTTTGTAGGACAAGCCAAAGGTGTGAAAGTGATCCGTAAAGATCGCAATGGAAATATCATTTCAGGATTCTATACTCCAACCGTAGTAGAACTTCCAGAGCAAGTGAAGCCGTCTGATAAAAAAGAACTTTCAGTACCTGATTCGAAACCAGATCAATTGACTCAAAACATCTCTGTAGAAAAAAATCAACTTCCAAATACAGGAAGTCAAGAAGATGGTTTGAAAAATCTAGGAATTCTGACAGCCCTAGCAGGTGTCATGACGCTTGGATTGCTAGGTAAAAAGAAACGAAACGATGAATCAGACTAATCATTTTAAGAACCGAGAAATCGGTTCTTTTTTTTTATGACATTTGTCATATTTCCTAGTGACAGAAGCATCTAGCTTCGCTAACTTCAAAGGACTATAATTGAAGTATGAAATGGAGGAAGAAGAAATGAAAAATAAAATGATTGTCGCAGTGAGTTTAGTAGCAGCAGGAGTTATGACCTATCTCATGTTTTCAGGATTGGACGAGGGTTTCTATCATTTTCCTTGGGAGCTCTTTGCTGGCTTTGGAATGATGTCTTGGCTTGTCAGAGAAGGTTTGAAATTAGTCAGAGATGTGAAAAAGGAGTTTGAGGAATGAAAAAAGCAATCATCTATTTCTTTATCGGCCTGTCACTCTTGGTATGGTTAGTGGAAATGTTTACTGGTTGGTTTGACCAAACCTTGCTTCGCCAATTTATTCGTGGTGCTTGGGGTTTTGGATTTATGATTTTCGTTGTTTTCCCTATGGGAATGAAGTGGTTGAAAGGAGAATCTCATGACTGTGATTAAAGTTGAGAAATTGAGTAAGAAAATAAAAGACAAGGAGATCTTGCGGAACATCTCTTTTGAAATCCATCATGGTGAATGTGTCGCCTTGATTGGGCCTAACGGAGCAGGAAAAACAACCTTGATTGATTGCCTCTTGGGCGACAAGTTCGTGAGCTCAGGTCAGGTCGCTATTCAAGGATTTGCGCCAACAGATCCTCGATTAAAGCAGCTTATTTCTATCTTGCCTCAAGAAAATACGGTGGTTCAAGACTTGAAAGTGAAAGAACTCTTATCCTTCTTTCAATCAATCTATCCAAACAGTCTCTCCAATCAAGAAATTGATGACTTGCTGAGGTTTTCGGACAAACAGAAAAATCAGCTAGCGGGCAAGCTATCTGGTGGGCAAAAACGTTTGTTCTCTTTCGTGTTGGCACTAATAGGTCGTCCGAAAATTCTATTTTTAGACGAACCAACTGCTGCCATGGATACCTCGACACGTCAGCATTTTTGGGAAATTGTCAATCAGTTAAAGAAAAATGGTGTGACCATTGTTTATTCTTCTCACTATATCGAAGAGGTAGAACATACGGCTGACCGCATTTTGGTGCTCCATAAGGGAGAATTGATTCGCGATACGACGCCTTATGCTATGCGTGGTGAAGAACAGGAAAAACACTTTACCGTGCCTCTAACTTATCAGGAAGTTATCAGCACTTTGGACCAGGTTCAAGAGCTTGAAATCAAGCAAAATGCTCTTTCCTTCACAACCAAAGAAGCCAGCCAGGTATGGAAAGTCTTGCAAGAACAGGGCTGCATGATCGAAGAAATTGAAGTTCGCAATCGAACTCTCTTAGACAGTATCTTCGAAACGACTCAAGACTAAAGGAGATTGACGATGAAAAATATGACAAGTCTCATGAAAGTGGAAATCATTCTGATGAAACGGCAAGCCATCTACTACTTGCTATCCATCGGACTTCCAAGTGTGTTTTACCTTATTTTCTCTGGTATGATGTCAGGATCAGACATTCCAGAAATTGCTCTTCAAGCCTATCTCTTTGCCATGACGCTCTTTAGTATCATGTCAAGTGCTTTTTTCAGTATCCCTAGCACACTCGAGTCTGATAAGACAAACAACTGGCAAAAATTGATTCAACATTCTCCTGTATCTATGGTAGAATATTATGTATCAAAACTGTTCAGCACCCTACTGACTTTCTTGTTATCAATTATTGTTGTCTTTTCGGTTGGCCATTTTGTCCGTGGAGTGACTCTGCCTTGGCTTGATTGGTTGGTAATCGGAGTTATGTTACTGGTCGGAAGCGTGGTCTTTATCAGTATGGGTGTCTTGGTGAGCTTGCTACCCAGTGCTCAACTGATGACGGTTGTTGGAAATATTGCCTATATTGCTTTGGCTGTCCTAGGTGGACTGTGGTTCCCCTTGGATTCCTTCCCAGAATGGCTTCAATCTATTGGAAAGCTGACTCCAACCTATCAACTGATGCAGGTAGTCTCTTCCTATTTGGAGCACCATGAATTTAATATTCTTGCTGCCTTAGTTGTGCTAGGTTATACAGTTTTCTTTGGTGTATTGGTCATCCAACTGAAAAAACGGATCGAGGTAAAATAAATCTATGTTGGAAAAATTAAAAAACACTCATTATATGTTTCATATTTCAATAGTGTTTATCATCTTTCCTATAGCGGGTGTCATCGTTGGAGAGTACCCGCTTTTAACCTTGTTATGGACCTTACTATTTGTCCTTGCCTTCTACTCGGTTTTAATCAGTCAGAACCGCACCGTGCAGTGGCTAGCTTGGTGGATCATGCTTGCTACATTTTTTACAGTTCCATCTGGTTAAATGCGAGCTTCGCTTGGTTTATCTTTTATTTATCCAATCTCCTTATTTATGAGCTGGATGAGGTTTCTTTCCACTCTTGGCGTTTTGTCAGTTTTGTTGTCTTACAACCGATGATTTTAACTGGAATCTCTATGGTTGGTCAAGTTAGTCCCTGGCACCTCCTCTTTTTCTTGGTGACCTTTATCGTTTCTGATGCCTTGACCTTCGGTCTTTATCGGATTCAGGTATCTGAACAGATAAAAGAAGAAAAGATGAAACAAAATGCCAAGCTCAGTCTTTTCTTGGCTGAAAATGAACGCAGTCGTATTGGTCAGGATCTCCATGACAGTCTGGGGCATACCTTTGCTATGTTGAGTGTGAAGACGGACCTTGCCCTCCAGCTTCTTCAAATGCAGGCCTATCCTCAAGTGGAAAAAGAATTAAAAGAAATTCATCAGATCAGTAAAGAATCCATGAATGAAGTTCGTACAATTATCGAAAACCTTAAAACCAGAACCCTTGCTTCCGAATTTACGACTGTTAAAAAAATGCTGGAAATTGCAGGAATTGAAACAGAAATCGATCACCAACTAGATACAGCTAGCCTAACTCAGGAATTAGAGTCAACGGCTTCCATGATTTTGCTTGAGTTAGTGACCAATATCATCAAACACGCTAAAGCGTCTAAAGCTTTTTTAAAAGTAGAACGAACAGAGAAAGAACTCGTTTTAACAGTGAGAGATGATGGCTGTGGCTTTCCTTCTCTAAAGGGGGATGAACTCCATACAGTCCGAGATCGTGTCCTTCCATTTTCGGGAGAGGTAAAGGTGATCAGTCAGAATTCTCCAACAGAAGTGCACGTACGACTACCTTATAAGGAGAGAAACTAAGATGAAACTACTTGTTGCAGAAGATCAAAGTATGTTGCGAGATGCTATGTGCCAGTTGCTTACCTTTCAACCAGATGTGGAGTCTGTCCTACAAGCCAAGGATGGACAAGAAGCCATCCAACTCTTAGAAAAGGAGTCTGTAGATATCGCCATCCTTGACGTAGAAATGCCTGCTAAGACTGGCCTCGAAGTATTGGAATGGATTCGAGCAGAAAAGTTAGAAACAAGAGTAGTTGTGGTGACAACCTTCAAGCGCCCTGGCTATTTTGAACGCGCGATTAAGGCTGGAGTGGATGCTTATGTCTTGAAAGAAAGAAGCATTGCAGACCTCATGCAAACCTTGCACACTGTTCTTGAAGGACGTAAGGAATATTCACCTGAATTGATGGAAGTGGTGATGACGCACCCCAATCCGTTAACAGAGCAAGAAATCGCTGTTTTAAAAGGAATCGCTCAGGGCTTGTCTAATCAAGAAATCGCAGATCAGCTTTATCTATCAAATGGAACCGTCCGAAACTATGTCACCAATATTCTTTCCAAACTAGATGCTGGTAATCGAACAGAGGCAGCCAACATTGCAAAAGAATCTGGTTGGCTTTGATAAGAAGGGTTAAAAAATTCCGAAATGACAACTTGAATCAAAGGAAAACCATACTAGAAAGTAGGAGCAAAACGGCCTCCTTTTCTTTGTTTAAAAAAGCAGTTATAACTAGTGTCAAAGAGTTAAAAGATCAGAATAAAAACGAAAAAAATATTGACAAGGAAAGAAAAATTGTGTTACAATAATAGACGGTACTTTTTACTTTTGGTCTCTCAAAAGTGTACAGGGACGTGCTGACAAATGTTGCAAAAGTACACACAGATGGTAGCTGTCACCAAGTTTATCATCACCAAAAATAAAAAAACACAGGAGAATGTAGATGCCTACAATTAACCAATTGGTTCGCAAACCGCGTAAATCAAAAGTAGAAAAATCTAAATCACCAGCTTTGAACGTTGGTTACAACAGTCATAAAAAAGTTCAAACAAACGTTTCTTCACCACAAAAACGTGGTGTAGCAACTCGTGTTGGAACAATGACACCTAAAAAACCGAACTCTGCCCTTCGTAAATTCGCTCGTGTACGTTTGAGCAACCTTATCGAAGTTACTGCCTACATCCCAGGTATCGGACACAACTTGCAAGAGCACAGCGTGGTGCTTCTTCGCGGTGGACGTGTAAAAGACCTTCCAGGGGTACGTTACCATATCGTCCGTGGTGCACTTGATACTGCAGGTGTTAACGATCGTAAACAAGGCCGTTCTAAATACGGTACTAAACGTCCGAAAAAAGCATAAGGAAAGGGGATAAAGAGAAATGAGTCGTAAAAATAGAGCTCCAAAACGTGATGTATTGCCAGATCCGCTTTACAATTCACAACTAGTTACTCGTCTTATCAACCGCGTTATGCTTGATGGTAAACGTGGTACAGCTGCTTCAATCGTTTACGGTGCTTTTGAGCAAATCAAAGAAGCTACTGGCAACGATGCACTTGAAGTATTTGAAACAGCTATGGAAAACATCATGCCTGTACTTGAAGTACGTGCACGTCGTGTTGGTGGATCTAACTACCAAGTCCCAGTTGAAGTTCGTCCAGAACGTCGTACAACACTTGGACTTCGTTGGTTGGTAACCATCGCTCGCCTTCGTGGTGAACACACAATGCAAGACCGTCTTGCAAAAGAAATCTTGGATGCTGCGAACAACACTGGTGCAGCAGTTAAGAAACGTGAAGACACTCACCGTATGGCTGAAGCTAACCGTGCCTTCGCACACTTCCGTTGGTAATAAAATGATACCAAGAGCGGTAAAGGCCCAAGGCAAAAATAGGAAACTGATGCAGTGTTCCGTGAACACAAAGCAGTTTATCTTTTTTGCACCGGGCTCGCTCGGGTTCAAATTAGCTAACTTGAGCTTTTAGCTCGAGTTCAATTCAACTTCCCATCTCACAAGTTGAAACCAACTAAACAAGATAAACACTGAGAACGGGTGGGTCCTGCCTATCCGTTTTTATTGAAATCGTGTTATAATAGAATAGAAATAAAAAATATAGGAGAAACAAACCTCATGGCACGCGAATTTTCACTTGAAAAAACTCGTAATATCGGTATCATGGCTCACGTAGATGCCGGTAAAACAACTACAACTGAGCGTATTCTTTACTACACTGGTAAAATCCACAAAATCGGTGAAACTCACGAAGGTGCGTCACAAATGGACTGGATGGAGCAAGAGCAAGAACGTGGTATCACTATCACATCTGCTGCGACAACAGCTCAATGGAACAACCACCGCGTAAACATCATCGACACACCAGGACACGTGGACTTCACAATCGAAGTACAACGTTCTCTTCGTGTATTGGACGGTGCGGTTACAGTTCTTGACTCACAATCAGGTGTTGAGCCTCAAACTGAAACAGTTTGGCGTCAAGCAACTGAGTACGGAGTTCCACGTATCGTATTTGCCAACAAAATGGACAAAATCGGTGCTGACTTCCTTTACTCAGTAAGCACACTTCACGATCGTCTTCAAGCTAATGCACACCCAATTCAATTGCCAATCGGTTCTGAAGATGACTTCCGTGGAATCATCGACTTGATCAAGATGAAGGCTGAAATCTATACTAACGACCTTGGTACAGATATCCTTGAAGAAGACATTCCAGCTGAATACCTTGACCAAGCTCAAGAATACCGTGAAAAATTGGTTGAAGCAGTTGCTGAAACTGATGAAGAATTGATGATGAAATACCTTGAAGGTGAAGAAATCACTAACGAAGAATTGAAAGCTGCTATCCGTAAAGCAACTATCAACGTTGAATTCTTCCCAGTATTGTGTGGTTCTGCCTTCAAGAACAAGGGTGTTCAATTGATGCTTGATGCGGTTATCGACTACCTTCCAAGCCCACTTGACATCCCAGCAATCAAAGGTATCAACCCAGATACAGACGAAGAAGAAACTCGTCCAGCATCTGACGAAGAGCCATTCGCAGCTCTTGCCTTCAAGATTGCAACAGACCCATTTGTAGGTCGTTTGACATTCTTCCGTGTATACTCAGGTGTTCTTCAATCAGGTTCTTACGTAATGAACACTTCTAAAGGTAAACGTGAACGTATCGGACGTCTTGTGCAATTGCATGCCAATAGTCGTCAAGAAATCGAAACCGTTTATGCTGGTGATATTGCAGCTGCTATTGGTTTGAAGGATACAACTACTGGTGATTCATTGACAGATGAAAAAGCTAAAATCATCCTTGAGTCAATCCACGTTCCAGAACCAGTTATCCAGTTGATGGTTGAGCCAAAATCTAAAGCTGACCAAGATAAGATGGGTATCGCACTTCAAAAATTGGCTGAAGAAGATCCAACATTCCGCGTTGAAACAAACGTTGAAACTGGTGAAACAGTTATCTCAGGTATGGGTGAACTTCACCTTGACGTCCTTGTTGACCGTATGCGTCGTGAGTTCAAAGTGGAAGCGAACGTAGGTGCTCCTCAAGTATCTTACCGTGAAACATTCCGCGCTTCTACTCAAGCTCGTGGATTCTTCAAACGTCAGTCTGGTGGTAAAGGTCAATTTGGTGATGTATGGATTGAGTTTAGTCCAAACGAAGAAGGTAAAGGATTCGAATTCGAAAACGCAATCGTCGGTGGTGTGGTTCCTCGTGAATTTATCCCAGCGGTTGAAAAAGGTTTGGTAGAATCTATGGCTAACGGTGTTCTTGCAGGTTACCCAATGGTTGACGTTAAAGCTAAGCTTTACGACGGTTCATACCACGATGTCGACTCATCTGAAACAGCCTTCAAGATCGCGGCTTCACTTGCCCTTAAAGAAGCTGCTAAATCAGCACAACCAGCTATCCTTGAACCAATGATGCTTGTAACCATCACTGTTCCAGAAGAAAACCTTGGTGATGTTATGGGTCACGTAACTGCTCGTCGTGGACGTGTAGATGGTATGGAAGCACACGGTAACAGCCAAATCGTTCGTGCTTACGTTCCACTTGCTGAAATGTTCGGTTACGCAACAGTTCTTCGTTCTGCATCTCAAGGACGTGGTACCTTCATGATGGTATTTGACCACTACGAAGATGTACCTAAGTCAGTACAAGAAGAAATCATTAAGAAAAACAAAGGTGAAGACTAATCAGTCCTCACTCTAGAAGGAAGTCACTTAGTGGCTTCCTTTTTTGTCTTTAACTATTCATTTTTGCTGAATATAGTATACAAATTTGGTCGCCAAGTGAGAAAAATACTAATTCTATCCAGAAAGAAAATATTCTAATTTGATAAATTAAAGTAAATAAAGGTTCCTAATTCCGTAGATAACTTAATAAAAATAAGGGAAAAATTCATAAATACACTTTTAGATAGAAAATTCAGAAAATTGACTCTTTTGCCTTGAAAATTTTTGAAAAAATGGTATGATAGTAACAAGCTATTTTTTTAAGAGAAGAGAAAGGGGAATAATGGAGAAAATCAGTTTAGAATCTCCTAAGACGGGGTCGGACCTAGTTTTGGAAACACTTCGGGACTTAGGGATTGATACCATTTTTGGTTATCCTGGTGGTGCGGTCTTACCTTTGTATGATGCGATATACAATTTTAAAGGTATTCGCCACATCTTAGGACGCCATGAGCAAGGTTGTCTTCACGAAGCTGAAGGATATGCCAAATCAACTGGAAAGTTGGGCGTTGCCGTCGTCACGAGTGGGCCGGGAGCAACAAATGCCATTACAGGGATTGCAGATGCCATGAGCGATAGCGTTCCCCTTTTGGTCTTTACAGGTCAGGTTGCGCGAGCTGGAATTGGGAAAGATGCTTTTCAGGAGGCGGACATCGTGGGGATTACCATGCCCATTACCAAGTACAATTACCAAGTTCGTGAGACAGCAGATATTCCCCGTATCATTACGGAAGCTGTTCATATCGCAACGACAGGTCGTCCAGGTCCTGTTGTGATTGACTTGCCAAAGGATGTATCAGCTCTAGAGACAGATTTCATCTATTCACCGGAGGTGAATTTACCAAGTTACCAACCGACGCTTGAACCGAATGACATGCAAATCAAGAAAATCTTGAAGCAATTGTCAAAAGCCAAGAAACCTGTTTTGTTAGCAGGCGGTGGTATCAGCTATGCGGAAGCTTCTAAAGAGCTCAATGAATTTGCTGAACGTTACCAAATTCCAGTAGTCACTAGTCTTTTGGGGCAAGGAACCATTGCAACGAGTCATCCGCTCTTTCTAGGGATGGGAGGAATGCACGGTTCTTTCGCAGCCAATATTGCAATGACGGAAGCGGACTTTATGATTAGTATTGGTTGCCGTTTCGATGACCGCTTGACTGGGAACCCTAAGACCTTCGCGAAGAATGCTAAGGTTGCCCATATCGATGTTGACCCAGCTGAGATTGGTAAGATTATCAGTGCAGATATTCCTGTAGTGGGGGATGCTAAGAAAGCCTTGCAGATGCTACTGGCAGAACCAACTGTTCATAACAATACTGAAAAATGGATTGAAAAAGTCACCAAGGACAAGAATCGAGTTCGTTCTTATGATAGGAAAGAACGTGTGGTTCAACCTCAGGCTGTCATTGAACGCATCGGTGAGTTGACGCATGGGGATGCTATTGTTGTTACTGACGTTGGACAACACCAAATGTGGACAGCCCAGTATTATCCTTACCAAAATGAGCGTCAGTTAGTCACTTCAGGTGGTTTGGGTACCATGGGATTCGGAGTTCCTGCAGCTATCGGAGCCAAGATTGCCAATCCAGAAAAAGAAGTCATCCTTTTTGTCGGTGATGGTGGCTTCCAAATGACCAACCAAGAGCTAGCGATCCTAAACATCTACAAGGTGCCGATTAAGGTTGTCATGTTGAATAACCACTCACTAGGAATGGTTCGTCAGTGGCAGGAATCCTTCTATGAGGGTAGAACTTCTGAGTCAGTCTTTGATACACTTCCTGACTTCCAGTTGATGGCACAGGCTTATGGCATCAAAAACTATAAATTTGATAATCCAGAGACGATAGAGAAGGATCTAGAAGTCATTCTGGAGGATGTGCCCATGTTTATCGAGGTGGATATTTCTCGTAAGGAACAGGTCTTACCGATGGTACCAGCTGGTAAGAGCAATCATGAGATGTTGGGGGTGAAGTTCCATGCGTAGAATGTTAACAGCTAGATTGCAAAACCGTTCAGGAGTTTTGAATCGTTTTACAGGTGTCCTTTCTCGTCGTCAAGTCAATATTGAGAGTATCTCGGTTGGTGCGACAGAGAACCCCAATGTATCTCGTATCACCATCATTATTGATGTAGCATCTCATGATGAAGTAGAGCAAATCATTAAACAGCTCAATCGTCAGATTGATGTGATTCGCATTCGAGATATCACAGATAAACCGCACTTGGAAAGAGAAGTTATCTTGGTAAAAGTATCTGCTCCTGCTGAGAAGCGTGCAGAAATCTTGGCCATTATCCAACCTTTCCGTGCAACGGTAGTAGATGTGGCTCCAAGCTCAATCACCATCCAGATGACGGGAAATGCTGAGAAGAGTGAAGCTTTATTACGAGTGATTCGACCATATGGTATTAAAAATATCGCTCGTACGGGTGCAACTGGATTTACCCGCGACTAATACTCTTTGATTTTCAATGAGTATAAAATCCAGCATAAATTTGTTTAACCAGCCTATAAGGCAATAAAAATAGAAAAGAGAGAAAAACTATGGCAGTTCAAATGGAATACGAAAAAGATGTTAAAGTAGCAGCGCTTGACGGTAAAAAAATCGCCGTAATCGGTTATGGTTCACAAGGACATGCGCATGCGCAAAACTTGCGTGATTCAGGTCGTGATGTCATCATCGGTGTGCGTCCAGGTAAATCTTTTGACAAAGCAAAAGAAGATGGTTTTGACACTTACACAGTAGCAGAAGCAACTAAATTGGCTGACGTTATCATGATCTTGGCACCAGACGAAATCCAACAAGAATTGTACGAAGCAGAAATTGCTCCAAACTTGGAAGCTGGAAATGCAGTTGGATTTGCTCATGGTTTCAATATCCACTTTGAATTTATCAAAGTTCCTGCAGATGTAGATGTCTTCATGTGTGCTCCTAAAGGACCAGGACACTTGGTACGTCGTACTTACGAAGAAGGATTTGGTGTGCCAGCTCTTTACGCAGTTTACCAAGATGCAACAGGAAATGCTAAAAACATTGCTATGGACTGGTGTAAAGGTGTTGGGGCAGCTCGTGTTGGTTTGCTTGAAACAACTTACAAAGAAGAAACTGAAGAAGATTTGTTTGGTGAACAAGCTGTACTTTGTGGTGGTTTGACTGCCCTTATCGAAGCAGGTTTTGAAGTCTTGACAGAAGCAGGCTATGCCCCAGAATTGGCTTACTTTGAAGTTCTTCATGAAATGAAGTTGATCGTTGACTTGATCTATGAAGGTGGATTCAAGAAAATGCGTCAATCTATTTCAAACACTGCTGAATATGGTGACTATGTATCAGGTCCACGTGTGATTACTGAGCAAGTTAAAGAAAACATGAAAGCTGTTTTAGCAGATATCCAAAATGGTAAATTTGCAAATGACTTTGTAAATGACTACAAGGCTGGTCGTCCGAAATTAACTGCTTACCGTGAACAAGTAGCTAACCTTGAAATTGAAAAAGTTGGTGCAGAATTGCGTAAAGCAATGCCTTTCGTTGGTAAAAACGACGACGACGCATTCAAAATCTACAATTAATTCTTGTAAAGAGAGACAGAAGGCGAGTTGGGGGTACCTAACTCGTTTTTTATCTTGAACAGTATTTGAGGAGGAGACAATGCTAAGTGCAAAAGATGTGGTGAAAGCCCACAAAGTTTTGAGTGGTGTAGTAGTTGATACACCACTAGAATATGATCATTATTTATCAGAAAAATACCAAGCAAAGATTTATCTCAAAAAGGAGAATGCGCAACGAGTTCGCTCTTTTAAAATTCGTGGAGCCTATTATGCCATTTCTCAACTATCAAAAGAAGAACGTGAACGTGGTGTAGTCTGTGCCTCTGCGGGGAATCACGCTCAAGGTGTCGCCTATACTTGTAATGAGATGAAGATTCCTGCAACGATTTTTATGCCTATTACAACACCGCAACAAAAGATTGGGCAGGTTCGCTTTTTCGGTGGAGAGTTTGTGACAATCAAGTTGGTTGGGGATACCTTTGATGCTTCTGCTAAGGCAGCACAAGAATTTACATTAACAGAAAACCGCACCTTCATCGATCCTTTTGATGATGCGCATGTTCAGGCTGGTCAAGGGACTGTAGCCTATGAAATTCTTGAAGAAGCCCGTAAAGAGTCTATTGATTTTGATACAGTACTTGTACCAGTAGGTGGTGGCGGATTGATTGCCGGTGTTTCTACTTATATTAAGGAAACCAACCCGACTATTGAAGTGATCGGAGTAGAAGCTAATGGTGCTCGCTCTATGAAAGCTGCCTTTGAAGCTGGAGGACCAGTTAAGCTCAAAGAAATTGATAAGTTCGCTGATGGGATAGCCGTACAGAAGGTTGGACAATTAACCTATGAAGCGACTCGTAAGAATGTTGAAACGCTGATTGGGGTGGACGAGGGATTGATTTCTGAAACCTTGATTGATCTTTATTCCAAGCAAGGAATTGTAGCAGAACCAGCCGGAGCTGCCAGCGTTGCAGCCTTGGAAGTTTTATCAGACTATATCAAAGGCAAGACGATTTGTTGTATTATTTCTGGGGGCAATAACGATATCAACCGCATGCCAGAGATGGAAGAACGTGCCTTGATTTACGATGGAATCAAGCATTACTTTGTAGTGAATTTCCCACAGCGTCCAGGAGCTCTCCGAGAGTTTGTAAATGACATTTTGGGGCCAAATGATGACATCACTCGTTTTGAATATATCAAACGAGCAAGCAAGGGGACGGGCCCTGTATTGATTGGGGTAGCTCTTGCCAATAAGCATGATTATGCTGGATTGATTCATCGAATGGAAAAGTTTGACCCATCTTATATTAATTTGAATGGGAACGAAACGTTGTATAATATGCTAGTTTAAGCTAAAATAAAATTATTATCATATTATTTGCGTAATGGTAATGATGGTGCTATAATGAGGGTGACGAAAGGGGGAGATTCCCATGGTTTTACAAATTTTACTTATTTTATTGTTTTTAGTGGTTATTGCATCAGTGATTATGGTTAGTTCTGTGTATGTGGTTCGACAACAATCTGTCGCTATCATAGAACGCTTTGGTAAATACCAAAAGTTGAGCAATAGTGGTATTCATTTACGAGCTCCTTTTGGAATTGATAGGATTGCGGCAAGAGTTCAACTACGCTTGTTGCAAAGTGAGATTGTTGTAGAGACAAAGACGCAAGATAATGTATTTGTAACGATGAATGTGGCAACTCAGTATCGAGTAAATGAAAACAATGTTACAGATGCCTATTATAAATTGATGCGTCCAGAAGCCCAAATTAAATCCTATATTGAAGATGCTTTGCGTTCATCTGTACCAAAGCTAACCCTAGATGAGTTGTTTGAGAAGAAGGATGAAATCGCCTTAGAAGTTCAAAAACAAGTGGCTGAAGAAATGTCTACGTATGGGTATATCATTGTCAAAACGCTGATTACTAAGGTTGAACCTGATGCTGAAGTAAAACAATCAATGAATGAAATTAACGCGGCTCAACGTAAGAGAGTTGCGGCGCAAGAGCTTGCTGAAGCAGATAAGATTAAAATCGTGACCGCAGCAGAAGCTGAAGCAGAAAAAGATCGCCTACATGGTGTAGGGATTGCAGAGCAGCGTAAAGCAATTGTTGACGGACTAGCTGATTCTATCCAAGAGTTAAAAGGAGCCAATGTCGAACTAACTGAAGAACAAATCATGTCGATCCTATTAACGAACCAGTACTTAGATACGTTGAATAATTTTGCAGATAAAGAGGGTAATAATGCAATCTTCCTACCAGCAAATCCTAATGGAGTCGAGGACATAAGAACTCATATATTATCGGCTTTGAAAGCCAAATAAAAATATGCAGAATAATATAGTTACGACGAATATATGTTTTTTTATTGACAAACGAAATAAAAACGTATACAATTAAGTATTGTAAAGAATAATTTAGGAGAAGAACATGGCTAAGTCGAACTTTGAAAAAGTAGAAGCAGTTGTTGGCTGGGTTCGTGATAAGAAAATCACAGGCTACCGTATCTCTAAAGAAACGAATGCGCGTGAAATGTCTATCATTGCTCTAGCACAAGGACGCGCAAAAGTTAAAAATATTTCATTTGAAACAGCTCTTGGTTTAATCGATTTCTATGAAAAAAATCATGAAAAATTTGAAGATTAAACTGTGGTCACAGGCAGATTCCTGAATCGAGTCTGCCTTTTTCTTTACAAATACAAACTAAAAAGACTGCATTCCTTATGCAGTCTTTGTTTATTAGCTGAGATAACGTTGAAGAAATTCTTTTGTCCGTTCTTCTTTAGGATTTGTAAAGAGTTCTTCAGGCCTGCCTTCTTCAGCAATGACACCCTTATCCATAAAGATGACACGGTGAGAGACATCGCGGGCGAACTCCATTTCGTGGGTTACGACGATCATGGTCAAGCTTCTTGAGCCAAATCCTGCATAATTTTGAGGACTTCTCCAACCATTTCAGGGTCAAGAGCAGATGTTGGTTCGTCGAAGAGAATGGCATCAGGATTCATGGAGAGAGCGCGGGCGATAGCCACGCGTTGTTTTTGACCCCCTGAGAGTTGTTTAGGCTTGGCTTGCCAGTAGCGTTCTCCCATGCCAACTTTTTCGAGATTCTCTTTGGCAATTTTTTCAGCTTCAGAGTGGTCGCGTCTGAGTACAGTCGTTTGGGCGACGATTGTATTTTCAAGGACATTCAGATTTTCAAAGAGATTGAAAGATTGGAAAACCATACCGAGTTTTTCACGATAATGGGTGAGGTTATAGCCTTTTTCTAAGACATTTTCTCCTCGATAGAGAATCTCTCCCTCTGTAGGTGTTTCTAGTAAATTAATCGAACGAAGGAAGGTTGATTTTCCGCTTCCTGAGCTCCCGATGATGGAAATAACCTCTCCTTTATGGACGGTGAGAGAAATGTCTTTTAGCACTTCGTTTTGCCCATAGGATTTTTTGAGGTGTTTGATTTCAAGGATTGGTTGTGTCATTTTTTCAAATCCTCCGTTTGCATTTGGTTAGCACCTGTAGTGTAAGTATCCATGTCCATACGACGTTCGATCAAGCGTAGGATACGGGTCACAGTAAAGGTGAGGACAAAGTATATCACGGCGATGATGGTAAAGGTCTGGAAGTATTGATAGGTTTGTGTTGCTACAGTATTTCCTGAGAAATAAAGCTCAACAACTGAAATAACGTTCAATACAGAGGTATCTTTGATATTGATGACAAACTCATTACCAGTAGCAGGTAGAATATTACGGACAACCTGAGGCAGGACAATCTTACGCATGGTTTGGTTATGGGTCATACCAAGAGCAGTTGCAGCTTCAAACTGTCCCTTGTCAACTGCTAGGATACCACCACGGACGATCTCTGTCATGTAGGCACCTGTGTTGATTGAGACGATGAAGATAGCGGCTAGTGTGCGGTCAAGGTTAATACCAAAAGCTTGGGCAGTTCCATAGTAGATAACCATAGATTGAACAATCATCGGTGTACCACGGAAGATCTCGATATAGACATTGAGAATCCAACCGACTAATTTCTGTAAGGCGTACATTGCCTTGTTCTCAGATAGTGGAGCGGTACGGAAGACCCCAATTGCAAGTCCGATAAGGAGACCTGTGATGGTTCCGATAATGGAGATTAAGAGTGTGATACCAGCACCACGCAAGAGTTGTTGCCAGTTTTCAGAAAGGATCTTAGCAACTTGGCTAAAGAAACTACTTTCTTCCTCTGTTGTTGTAGACTCCACAGGTTGCTCTTTGATCATACGATCCATGAGGGCTACTTGCTCATCCTTTGATATGGTTTCGATGCTCGCATTGATTTGGCTGATGCGGCTGTCATCTTTACGAAGTCCAATGGCAATAGCTGTATCTTCTTCGCCAGTTTTGAAACCTGGTTGAGGTTGGATCATTTTGAACTTAGCGTTAGCAGACTCAGCGGTCATTGCTTCAGGTCGTTCAGAAACATAGGCATCAATAACACCAGCCTCCAGAGCTTGACGCATTTGGGCGAAGTCACCCATAGCTGTTTCTTTTTTTGCACCTGAAATTTGGGAAATCAGGTCATAAAGATAAACACCTTGTTGAGACGTGATTTTTGCTCCGCTGAAATCCTCCAAAGAGTTGGCATTCGCATAGGCAGAGTCCTTTTTTACCAATAGAACCGGTTCGCTAGTATAGTAACTGCTTGAAAAAGCAATTTCTTGTTTGCGTTCAGCGGTTGGGCTCATACCGGCAATGATCATATCGATTTTGCCAGAAGTAAGGGCTGGAACAAGTCCTTCCCATTTGGTTTTTACAACCAAAGGTTCCTTGCCTAAGTCTTTGGCAATCTTTTTAGCGATTTGAACATCGTAGCCGTTGGCATATTGGTTGGTACCGTCGATTTTGACGGCGCCGTTACTATCGTCGTCTTGAGTCCAGTTGAAGGGGGCGTAAGCAGCCTCCATCCCGATGCGTAAATATTCGTCGGCTTGGACTTGGCTAACTAGTCCTAAGGTAAGGGCTAGGCTAGCAAGGATAGATAAGCATAATTTTTTCATGTTTTCTCCTATTTCTAGTCTAAAAATGACTCTCTCTATTGTATCTAAAAATAGTGAGATTTTCAATACAAGTAAGCCTTTACTTATAAAAAATGATATAATGGTAAAAAGATTGAAAGGGAACCGATTATGAAAAAAAGATGGCTGTTGGCTTTGGTATTTGCTTATTTATTATTTATACCGAGCCTGGTTTTTGCAGTAGACTTTGATATCTTATCCTATCAGGGTGATTTGAATATTCATGCAGATAATACTGCAATTTTTAAGGAAACAATTACCTACCGCTTTGGAGATGATTATAATGGTCAGTTAGTTGGACTCGGGAAAGCTGGGAAAATGCCGGAAGGATTTGACATTGATCCCGATCCGACCGTTCAGGTCTCTAAAAATGGAAGAATTGTTCAAAATGCTTCCTTCTATACTATGGAGGAAGAGGACGGCTACAAGGTAAAAATTTACAATGCTGGCTATGCTGGAGATACTGTTCGGGTAACGGTTACCTGGAAACTAACAAACCTTCTCTTCTTATATAAGGATATCGCAGAGCTAAATTGGCAACCCTTGACCGATAGTACTGGAGACATCAAAGAGATTGAGTTTAAGGTTAGCTCTGATACCCCAGCAGAGAAACTCTATTTTCATGCAGGTCAACTCCTAAGGGACTCTAGTGTTGAAAAAGTAAATAATCTCTATCATGTCAAAATGAAAGACCTTCCTAGAAAGCGACAGATCGAATTACACGCATACTGGCTGAGAAGTGCTTTTGCAGGAGCTCCAGATCAAGGATTAGAGGAAGAACGTTTAACCGATTTTAACCGGATTGAAAGCAATATAGCGACAGAAAAAGCGCAAAGTGAGATTTTGATGAAATGGGTATTTCCCGTCATTTTTATGAGTCTCTTACTTCTAGTTCCTATCTTCTATAGGATGTTTCGTCAGAGTACAAGCATTAAAAAGGTCTTTCCAAAAGATCATCGACTCTACGAACCACCGATGGATTTGCCTCCAATGGTTTTAGCAGAAGCAGTGTATTCAACTTCCTTAGAGGAAGTCAATCCTCTAAACAAATCAGGGTTTGGTAAATTTACTTTTGAACGTTTGATTCAGGCAACCTTGTTGGATTTAGTAGATCGAGGTCATTTATCTATTTTCCAAGGGGATGAGGAACCTTATCTACGAATTATCAGTGAAAAAGGCTTATCAAATTTTGAGAAGGAATGTCTGCGCATGACTTTGTCAAATAAAAAAGAATTGGCTATTTCAGAGCTCTTCCCTGATTACCAAGTTTCATCTTCCCTTTACCGTGGTGCCAAAGAGTCAGATGAAAAACATATCCGAGAAACAGGCTCGCGTCTCAAACGCTCCTTTGAAGGAAGACTTCAACGCATTCAGTCTTGTGTAAAGGATAAGGTTCATGTACTTCGTATCCCAAGCTACTATCGTCCTTGACAAGTGAGGAACGCCGCCTTGCTCTCGGGATGCGGGTCTGTTCAGCCATAACAGCTCTCGGTGGACTGCTATTCTTTTACTATAGTTGGAAAACACATGGTTTCTTTTCGATCCCATTTCTACTCTTAGGATTGACAGGATTAGGGGCTAGTTTCTGGGTTTATCTTGCCACGCGAGGAGCCTATCGAGATGGAGTTCTAACAGAGGAAGGAGCAGAGATCTTCTATCTCTGGACGAGTTTTGAAAATATGCTTCGGGATATCGCTCATCTGGATCAGGCCGAGCTAGAGAGCATCGTCCTTTGGAACCGTCTACTGGTCTATGCGACTCTCTTTGGTTATGCCAAGAAGATGAGCAAGTTAATGAAAGTCCGCCATATTCAGCTTGAAAATCCAGATTTGAATCTTTATGTAGCCTATGGTTGGCACTCACAGTTCGACACCTCAACTGCACAAATCAAGCAATATACTGCTGTCGCAAATACAGCTAGCAATTACTCTGTATCTTCTGGAAGTGGTTCTTCAGGTGGAGGATTCTCAGGAGGCGGAGGCGGTGGTAGCATCGGTGCCTTCTAAAAAATCTATCGCAATATCCGAAATTATGCTATAATAGAGGACAGAAAAAGGAGTAATGTATGTATTTTATTGAAATTTTGAAGTCAATCTTTTTTGGGATTGTTGAAGGAATTACAGAATGGTTGCCCATTTCAAGTACTGGCCACTTGATCTTGGTTGAAGAATTTGTACAATACAAGGACCAAAATGAAGCCTTCATGTCCATGTTTAATGTTGTCATTCAGCTTGGTGCCATTTTAGCAGTTATGGTCATTTACTTTAATAAGCTTAATCCCTTCAAACCTGGTAAAACTAAGGTAGAAGTTCGTAGAACTTGGCAATTGTGGTCAAAAGTCTTCGTTGCGACCTTGCCTTTGCTATTGGTCTTTAAACTAGATGATTGGTTTGATGCCAACTTCCATAACATGGTTTCAGTTGCAATCATGTTGATTATCTATGGTGTTGCCTTTATCTACCTTGAAAAACGAAATAAGGCGCAAGCCATTGAACCAACAGTAACAGAGCTTGACAAGCTGCCTTATAAAACAGCCCTTTACATTGGGCTCTTCCAAGTCCTCGCTCTCTTCCCAGGAACGAGCCGTTCAGGTGCGACGATTGTTGGTGGTTTGTTAAATGGAACGAGCCGCTCTGTCGTAACAGAGTTTACCTTCTATCTCGGAATTCCTGTTATGTTCGGAGCCAGTGCCTTAAAGATTTTTAAATTTATTAAAGCAGGTCAACTCTTGAGTTTTGGACAACTGTTCTTGCTCTTGGTTGCTATGGGTGTTGCCTTTGCGGTCAGCATGGTTGCCATTCGTTTCTTGACTAGCTATGTGAAGAAGCACGACTTTACACTCTTTGGTAAATACCGTATCGTACTCGGTAGTGTCTTGTTGCTCTATAGTTTTGTGCGTTTGTTTGTATAAGAAAAAAAGCTTGAGGGAATTTTCCTTCAAGCTTTTTAAAATCCTGTCACCGTAATTCCTAGTAAACGGATACCTTTTTCTTTTTCAGCTAGTTCTTCGTAGAGTTGAAGGGCAGTTTGAGAAACCTGACTAGCGTCCTGTGTTGCTTGTGGGAGACTTTTTCGTCTAGTCAGAGTGGAGAAGTCAGCATATCGTATTTTTAGGATAATGATTTTTCCAGCTTTGTCCTGCTTGCTGAGATTGTGAGCTACCTTTTCGGAGAGAAGAGACAGCTCTTTTTTGATGTCTTCTTCTACTTGTAGGATCTTTCCGTAGGTTTTTTCCTTGCCAATGGACTTACGAATGCGGTCGGGCTTGACCGGTGAGTTATGAATACCTCTTGCCTTTCGATAAAGGTCAAAACCGAGTCTGCCGAACCGATCGATTAAAGTAACTTCTGAGACATCCAATAAGTCTGCACCGGTATAAATGCCCATTTCATGAAGGCGTTCAACTGTTTTCTTACCAACACCATGAAATTTAGCAATGTCCATTTGTTTGAGAAAGTCTTGAGCCTGATCTGGGAGGATAACTGTCAAACCATGTGGTTTTTGATAGTCACTAGCCATTTTAGCTAAAAATTTGTTATAAGAAACACCAGCAGAAGCTGTCAGGTGTAGCTCCTGCCAGATATCTTGTTGGATGAGGCGGGCTATTTTGACTGCTGACTTGATACCGAGTTTATTTTCCGTCACATCTAAGTAGGCTTCGTCAATACTCATAGGTTCAATCAAATCAGTGTAGCGTTTAAAAATAGCTCGAATCTCAAGTCCCACAGTCTTATACTTTTCATAATTTCCAGAGATAAAGATAGCTTGGGGACAGCGCTCATAAGCTTCTTTAGAACTCATGGCTGAATGAACACCAAAAGCTCGTGCCTCATAGCTACAGGTAGAAACGACACCACGCCCACCTGTTTGTCTGGGGTCGCTTCCGATAATGACAGGTTTGCCCTTTAACTTAGGATTATCTCTTATTTCCACCGCAGCAAAAAAGGCATCCATGTCGATATGGATGATTTTTCTGGACAGATCATTTATCAATGGAAATATGAGCATTCCAATCCCTTTCTAGTGTCATTTTCTATTTATTATACCCTTTTTTCTGAAAAAATGGGAAAGTTCAACCTGACTTTCAAAAATATAATACAGATAAGAACAAAAAAGAGACTGTATTATAAAAGAAAGCGTCTAAAATGCCGATTTTCTCTTGTTGAAATCGGTTACTGTATGGTATACTTGTCTCAAGAATGTAACAGATGACTGTTACTAGAAAAAAGAGGATATTAACATGGTTGTTAAGACAGTTGTTGAAGCACAAGATATTTTTGATAAAGCTTGGGAAGGCTTCAAAGGCGTAGATTGGAAAGAAAAAGCAAGTATTTCTCGCTTCGTTCAAGCTAACTACACACCTTACGATGGAGATGAAAGTTTCCTTGCTGGACCAACAGAACGTTCACTTCACATCAAAAAAATCGTAGAAGAAACAAAAGCACACTACGAAGAAACTCGTTTCCCAATGGACACTCGTCCAACATCTATTGCTGATATTCCTGCTGGATTTATCGACAAAGAAAACGAAGTGATTTTTGGTATCCAAAACGATGAACTCTTCAAATTGAACTTCATGCCAAAAGGTGGTATCCGTATGGCTGAAACTACTTTGAAAGAAAATGGATACGAACCAGATCCAGCTGTTCACGAAATCTTCACTAAATACGTAACAACAGTTAACGACGGTATCTTCCGTGCCTATACTTCAAATATCCGTCGCGCTCGTCACGCTCACACTGTAACTGGTCTTCCAGATGCCTACTCACGTGGACGTATCATCGGTGTTTACGCACGTCTTGCTCTTTACGGTGCTGACTACTTGATGCAAGAAAAAGTAAACGACTGGAATGCGATTAAAGAAATCGATGAAGAAACAATCCGTCTTCGTGAAGAAGTAAACCTTCAATACCAAGCATTGCAACAAGTTGTTCGCTTGGGTGACCTTTACGGAGTTGATGTCCGCAAACCAGCGATGAACACGAAAGAAGCCATCCAATGGGTTAACATCGCCTTCATGGCTGTCTGCCGTGTTATTAACGGTGCTGCTACATCTCTAGGACGTGTGCCAATCGTATTGGATATCTTTGCAGAACGTGACCTTGCTCGTGGTACATTTACTGAATCAGAAATCCAAGAGTTCGTTGATGATTTCGTTATGAAACTTCGTACAGTTAAATTTGCTCGTACAAAAGCTTATGACCAATTGTACTCAGGTGACCCAACCTTCATCACAACTTCTATGGCTGGTATGGGTAACGATGGTCGTCACCGTGTTACTAAGATGGACTACCGTTTCTTGAACACTCTTGACAACATCGGTAACTCTCCAGAGCCAAACTTGACAGTTCTTTGGACTGACAAATTGCCATACAACTTCCGTCGCTACTGTATGCACATGAGCCACAAACACTCTTCTATCCAATATGAAGGTGTAACAACAATGGCTAAAGACGGATACGGAGAAATGAGCTGTATCTCATGCTGTGTGTCACCACTTGACCCAGAAAACGAAGATCAACGCCACAACATCCAGTACTTCGGTGCTCGTGTAAACGTTTTGAAAGCCCTTCTTACTGGTTTGAACGGTGGTTACGACGATGTTCACAAAGACTACAAAGTATTTGACATCGATCCTATCCGTGACGAAGTTCTTGAATTCGAATCAGTTAAAGCGAACTTTGAAAAATCTCTTGACTGGTTGACTGACACTTATGTAGATGCTTTGAACATCATCCACTACATGACTGACAAGTACAACTACGAAGCTGTTCAAATGGCCTTCTTGCCAACTAAACAACGTGCTAACATGGGATTCGGTATCTGTGGATTTGCTAACACTGTTGATACATTGTCAGCTATCAAGTACGCTACTGTTAAACCAATTCGTGATGAAAATGGCTACATCTACGATTATGAAACAATCGGTGAATACCCACGTTGGGGTGAAGATGACCCTCGTTCAAACGAATTGGCAGAATGGTTGATCGAAGCTTACACAACTCGTCTACGTAGCCACAAACTATACAAAGACGCAGAAGCTACAGTATCTCTTTTGACAATCACATCTAACGTTGCTTACTCTAAACAAACTGGTAACTCACCAGTCCACAAAGGTGTATACCTCAACGAAGATGGTTCTGTGAACTTGTCTAAACTTGAATTCTTCTCACCAGGTGCTAACCCATCTAACAAAGCTAAAGGTGGCTGGTTGCAGAACTTGAACTCACTTGCTAGCCTAGACTTTGGTTACGCAGCTGACGGTATTTCATTGACAACTCAAGTTTCTCCACGTGCTCTTGGTAAGACTCGTGACGAACAAGTGGATAACTTGGTAACAATCCTTGATGGTTACTTCGAAAACGGTGGACAACACGTTAACTTGAACGTTATGGACTTGAACGATGTTTACGAAAAGATCATGTCAGGTGAAGACGTTATCGTACGTATCTCTGGATACTGTGTAAACACTAAATACCTCACACCAGAACAAAAAACTGAATTGACACAACGTGTCTTCCACGAAGTTCTTTCAATGGATGACGCATTGAGCTAAGATAGTATAAAGAAAACTAGCCTTCAGGCTAGTTTTTTTGTTACTGAGATTTTGATAATTTTAAAACAAGGAATATTATAGTTTTTATTCTCAGAGAGAAGAGATAAATTACTTCTATATAAAATATAGCTTTTTCTGCCTTACTGCAGGTGTCATAGAATTGACTAAAAAGGATTGAATTCTACAAAATATAGACTTCAATCCTTTTTTAAAATATACTATCTAGCTTGAAGAGTAAATGACATATACTTTAGTCGTTATCTTCTTCTTTACGTTTGAATAGTGTAAGACCTAAGGCTGCAAATAGAGCTAGAGCACCAGTTACTGCTACAGAGTGATTGTTTTCTGTTCCTGTATTTGGTAATACTTTGGTATTATCAACAGTAGATTGCTCAGTATTTGCATGGTTTTGTTGACTATCTTGACTTAATTGGTCAGTATTATTTGGAGTGGTTGCAGTAGTAGCAGCTGTTCCTATTCTTACAATTTCATCAGTAGGTGTAATTGTAACTGTAGAAGAGAGAATGTTGCTAGAAATAATCTGTCCTTTATCATCAAAAACTTCTTCGATAATGATTGTACGAAGACCAGCTTTTCCTGGGGCTACAATCATTTTTGTTCCATTGGCTAATGTATCATCATAAATAGATTGAATACCATAAGGGATAGAAAGTTCAATAGTTCTCTGAACTGTTCGAGTTAGTGGCTTGGTTCCAACTAATACAATCTGGTTGACAGGCTGAGTTTGTTCGTCAGAGATAACACGAGACGAGATCACAGTATTGTTTCGGTTGTCAATAGTATCTTCGTGAACAATAGTTCTGACACCTTTAACACCAGGGGTTTGAGTCTCTTCTTC
>JXRG01000028.1:0-25600 GCA_000831085.1 Streptococcus sp. DBCMS | reverse complement strand
TTTTACTATATAAACTATAAAAATATGCTATACTGAAGAAAAAAGAAAAACAACCACGTAGGGGTGCGTAAAGCTGAGATTAACGACTGTTAGATCCCTTTGACTCAATCTAGGTAATGCTGGCTGATGGAAGTGGAAAATAGTGAGGACTACCCAGTCTTCTATTTCCTTCCTAAAACAGACTTGCTTGTTCTTAAGAATACAAACTTCAGTTGGTTGGGAGGTTTTAGATGACTTATTTACCCGTTGCTCTAACCATTGCTGGGACAGACCCTAGTGGCGGTGCTGGCATTATGGCTGATTTGAAGTCGTTCCAAGCTAGAGATGTCTATGGAATGGCCGTTGTGACCAGCCTTGTCGCTCAAAATACCAGAGGTGTTCAATTAATCGAGCACGTCTCTAACCAAATGCTGAAAGCTCAATTGGAGAGTGTCTTTTCGGATATCAAACCTCAGGCTGTAAAAACTGGTATGTTGGCAACTACTGAAATCATGGAAATCATCCAACCCTATCTTAAAAAGCTGGACTGTCCCTACGTGCTGGACCCTGTTATGGTCGCAACAAGCGGTGATACCCTGATAGATACTAGTGCGAGAAGCTACCTAAAAACAAACCTGCTTCCTCTTGCAAGCATCATTACACCCAATCTTCCTGAGGCAGAAGAGATTGTTGGTTTTTCAATCCATGATCCAGAAGACATGCAACGTGCTGGTCGCCTGATTTTAAAAGAATTTGGTCCTCAGTCTGTGGTAATCAAAGGTGGCCATCTCGAAGGCGGTGCCAAGGATTTCCTCTTTACTAAGGAGGAGCAATTTGTCTGGGAAAGTCCTAGAATTCAAACCTGTCACACCCATGGCACTGGATGTACTTTTGCTGCAGTGATTACGGCTGAACTAGCCAAGGGGAAAACCCTTTATCAGGCAGTCGATAAGGCCAAGGCCTTTATCACAAAAGCCATCCAAGAAGCTCCTCAACTCGGTCATGGTTCTGGCCCAGTCAACCATACAAGCTTTAAAGATTAAGAAAAAACTCTCTAGTTCCCACTTTAAGGGAATTAGAGAGTTTTTGATTAGAAAATAATGTCATCCAGCTTTGTTAAAAATGCTTGCGTTTTTGCTTCAATATCTTCTGCCTGCATCAAATCACGGACTACAGCTACACCAGCTATGCCAGTTGCAGCAAGTTGGTCAATGTTCTCTGACGTCAAGCCTCCAATAGCAACTACTGGAATGGCGACCGTTTGGCAAATGGTTTTCAAGGTTGAAATCAGGGTGATGGGAGCATTCTCCTTGGTCCTAGTTGGGAAAATGGCTCCTGTTCCCAAGTAATCCGCACCCGATGTTTCTGCTTCCAGGGCTCTTTTTACTGTTTTAGCAGTGACACCGAGGATTTTTTCAGGACCCAAAACTTGGCGGGCAACCGAAACTGGTAGTTCATCGTCGCCAATATGCAAACCTGCAGCATCTACTGCGAGACAGATATCCAACCGATCATCGATAATTAAGGGTACTTGGTAGGCATCTGTTATTTCCTTGACTTGTTTTGCCAGTTGATAATATTGATTGGTAGTGAGATTTTTTTCTCGCAATTGGATGATGGTAACACCTGAACGGCAGGCCGTCTCAACCTTTTTAAGGAAGCTTTCCAAGGAATCTTGGTAGCGGTTGGTTACCAGATATAGTCTGAGCGCTTCTCTATTCATAAATATCTCCTTTGATGGTATCTAGCCAATTTTCATCTCTTTTTAGGAGAGAGAGCTGATTGAGAGTTTGAAAGCGGAAATCTTCCAATCCCATTCCTTGAACAAGAATTCTCTCAGCAGCGATATTGAGATAAGAAACTGCTAGGCAAGAAGCTTCAAATGCAGTCTTTCCTTGGCTGAGAAAAACAGCTGTCAAGGCTCCAACTAAGTCTCCTGTCCCTGTTATCCAGTCCAATTCTGCACAGCCATTCCTCAATACAGCAACTTGATTTTCTGAAACTATGAGGTCCTTGGGTCCAGTTACTAAGAACGACATACCAGGATAAAGCTGACACCAGTCTTTCAAGACTTGGAGCAAATCTTCAGTTTCTTGATCTTTAGCACTAGCATCGACCCCGACTCCGTGGTGTTTTAAGCCAACAAGACTTCGGATTTCCGACATATTTCCTTTAAGGACCGTAGGTCTATAGTCTAAAAGATCTCTGACTAGATCCTTACGAATGGGGGAAGCCACTATGCCAACCGCATCTACTACCATTGGGAGAGAAGCTTGGTTTGCATAAGTAGCCGCCATACGGATTGCTTTCTCCTTCTCAGCTGACAAATGCCCCAAATTGATGAAGAGAGCCTGGCTTTGTTTGGTAAAATCAAGGACCTCACGGGGATCATCTGCCATGACAGGTTTAGATCCCAGAGCCAAAATGCCATTTGCCAGCATCTCACAAGAAATCTCATTGGTGATGCAGTGAATTAAGGAGCTAGAGGTTAGAGGAAAGGGATTTGTAAATTCCTGCATCAGTCTATCCTTTCTCCAAAGAAATATCCCTGCACTTTTTTAAAGAATTCCTGCTTGATTAAAAATCGAAAGGCGAGGAAAGCTATGGCTGTACCGATCAAGGTCGCTCCGAAAAATCGAGGAGTATAGATAAACCAGCTGAGCTTGGCCGCAGATCCCGTAAAGAGAACCATGACAGGATAGGAAACAATAGAACCGATAATCCTGTTCCCAAGATTTCTCCTAGGCAGAATAGTGAAATTTTCGACCGTACTTATAAAAGAGACCTGCAAGGAGGGCTCCAAAAGTAGCTCCTGTTAGGGCCAAAGGAGGAATTCCCTGAGTTGACATACGGATAAAGGCTGTGGCTGTAGCCATGACCAAGGCATAAACAGGTCCCATCAAGATCCCTGCTAGGATATTGACTACACTGGACATCGGTGCCATTCCTTCAATTCGAAAGATGGGTGTAAGGACTACATCAAGAGCAATCATCATAGATAAAATGGTTAATTTGTGAACTTGTAGTTGGTGGTTTCTCATTTTCTATTTCTTCTCTTTTTCTAAGGACTGCAAATCACTCGTCCAGGTTTGATGTTGGTAAGCCATCTCCCAAAACTTAGCTTCCATGTGGACACTTCGGTGGAAGGCCTCTAGCATTTTTTGTTTGTCCGTCTCATTGCTTTCTCGATAGAGTTGATTGACCAGGGCTTCTTCCTCTTTAATCTGCTGTTCTAACTCATCGGTGATATAGGTCTCAATCCACTGTTGATAAAGAGGATTCGGGGATGGTTTGCGATTAAGTGCCTTGCCCAAATCATGGTATAACCAAGGACATGGGAGCAAACTAGCAAAAGCAATGCCCAAGTTTGGTTCTGCAAATTGTCGATAAATATGAGAAATGTAATGATAACAGGTTGGAGCAATCGGTTGCTCCTCCATTTCCTGGTCACTGATTCCTAATTCCTTGAAAAATTGTTGACGGATAAATAATTCACCCTCCACTAGACTCTGGGCATTTTGTTTCAAGAGCCTTTCCATCTCTTGGTTTGAAGTCTTATCAGCCAAGAGGTGATAGGCTTCTGAAAAAGACTTCAAATAGTAGGCATCCTGAATCAGGTAATAGCGGAAAATAGAAGGTTCTAAATTTCCCTCTTGTAACTGTAAAACAAAGGGATGGTTAAAGGAAGCCTGCCAAGCTTCCGTGGATAATTCCATCGCAATATCTGTAAATTCCATAATAACTCCTTTATAAAAATAAACCGGTTTGAAGCAATAAAAAGAACAGCAGGTAAATCAATTTTGCCCTCTGAGAAATATAAAAAGTCCGATAGCTATTCTCCAACTGTGCATGTTCGTCATATCCATGTGCAGACAGAGCTCTCAAGTAGAGATGGCGCCATCTAAAGACCGTCATCAGAACCTTGCTGTAAATCAAGGGCGACCAAACATGCAATTTTTGACCACGCAATAAGCAAGCTTCCTTGAGGGACTTGATTTCTTGTTGAATGAGGGGAAAGGCATTGAATACTACAATTAAGGCATAGGCCCAAGAACGCGATAACCCCTTTTGAGCAAAGTACAAGAGAAGCTCTTTTAGGGAAATACTGGAAACAAAGACAAGGCCGATACAAACGGTCACAAAGGCCCTCGTTCCAAGCATGACTGCCTGCGAAGCATCTCCATGTAACTGAACTGCCCAGTAGTTGGCAAAGGATGGTAAGATGGCGAGTACGAGCATCCAAGTCAACATCTTAAATCGACGGTAATAGAGCATGAAGAGAATGCAAAATGCGACTACTGAAAGATTAAGAGCAATCGAAGGAATGAAAGATGTTTCCAAGGATAAAATTAGAAAGAAGAGACCGATTATCGGTGTCTGGGTTGCGACTTTGATCATACTACTTCACCTCCCCTTGAGTATTCCTACTCAGAAAACTGAGAGGTTTGCTGATTGTCACGTCTTTAATATGACGGAGGCCCTCACTAGTCATCTCGATCCAATAATCAACCACAGAAATCAAGGGATCTAAACGATGGCTAATGATCAAAAAACTTCTTCCTTGATTTCTCTCCTCCAACATCCACTGACAAAAGTAGTCGCAAGCTCTATCATCCAAACCAGCAAATGGCTCATCTAGCAAAATCACAGAAGCCTTGCTGGTCAAGATGGTCAATAGCTGAAGAATCTTTTGCTGACCACCACTTAATTGATAAGGACTCTTATCAAGTGCCTGCTCCAGATCAAAATATCGTAGAGCCTGGAGAATTCGCTGATTTCTTTCAGAGTCTGAGCTATCTAATTTCAGTTCCTCTCGCAGACTGACTCGGATAAACTGCTTCTCAGCTTCTTGAACAACACCCGTCAAGTCACGATACAGGCTCTTTTTCTTTTTGAGAACCGAACCCTTCCAAGTAATGCACCCCTTATACTTTTGAAATTGAAGAATGGAGCGAAAGAGGGTTGATTTCCCGACACCATTGTCACCCAAGATACAGGAAATCCCTTGGTAGAATGTAAAATCAGAAATGGAAAAGAGGAGGCGATTACTCAGCTCACAAGTCACACGATCCATATGGAATAGTTTCGGACTAGAAGCAACTTCCTTTGAAGAAACCTGTATCATCTCAGAGGTTGGGATTTTATTTATTTCCCTTAGTTGTCCGTCTCTCAGCTCCACCATATGGTCGATATAGGCTTCATAATCAGATAAATCATGGTCGCACAAAATAACTGTCTTCCCATCAGAGACCAACTCTTTTAGAATCTCTAATATCTCCAGCCTGCTCTTGCGGTCAATGGAAGCGAAGGGTTCATCCAAGAGATAGACCCTAGGATTCATGGCAAAGAGAACAGCCAGCGTAGCCTTTTGCTTTTCACCACCTGATAAGTGATGGATGGAACGGTTCAAGATTGCTTCGCAACGACATTGCCGGACCACCTCTGCTATTTTAGCATCAATATCTTGAAGGGGATGGCCGATATTCTCCAAGGTAAAAACCAGCTCCTCAAACAAGTTCTCCATGGTGAATTGATGATTGGGATTTTGAAAGAGAATACCAACCGTCTGGACACGTTCAACGATAGAAAGCTGACTGACCTGGTTTCCATCTATCAGGACTTGACCACTATAGGGCAAGGAAGTGACCTGGGCAATGATTTGAAAAAGGCTGGATTTTCCTGAACCACTGCTCCCAACTAACAAGGTAAAAGCTTGCGCATGAAAAGTAAAATCAATCGGCTCCGAAAAGATTGGGGACTGAATCCCCCGTAGTTCCAGCCCCATCTACGCCTTTCCTCCAGCTGCAAACTGATGGTAGAGTTTGACAATGGCACGAACCAAGATGGTACAGAAGAAAAAGACAGAAATAAAGCGAACCACCAGCAAGGAAAGTACAAAAGGAAGGGAGAAGGCATAGTAACCTAATTTAATGTATTCATAGACAAAGCTAAAAAGGGTAATCCCAATACTATTAGCAGTTAGAGAGAGCCAACTTTCATAACGATTCTTGGTCACAAGAAAGCCAAATTCACTTCCCAGACCTTGAACCAAGCCAGATAACAGAGCGCCTAGACCGAATTGGCTACCATAAAGGACTTCAGCAAGTGCAGCAAGCACTTCTCCAATCGTCGCACTTCCGACTCTTGGAACAAAGATAGCCGCAATGGGCGCAGCCATACACCAGAGACCAAAGAGGATTTCATTGGCAAAGGCCTGTAAACCAAGAGGGGCTAAAATCAGAGTGAGGATATCAAACAGATAGCCTGAACCCACAAAAACGCCACCAAAAAAGATAGACAAGAAAGCAAGCAAGATAACATCTTTTAACTGCCATTTTTTCAACATAAAAAAACTCCTTTTTTAAAGAAAAGTGGGGCATTCAAGGAGAGCTACCAAAAGGCTTGCCGTCTATCCTCTTTTGATAAACAAAAAAACTCCAATTACAAACGAGAATTAGAGTTTACCTTACAAGATTAGACAGTTTCCTTCAATATACGAAAAAAACCTTTTCACATTTCCCTTCGCCAGTCTTAACTGTATCAGGTTCAATGGGTATCATCTCAGCCTAAAGCACCCCAAATGTCTTTATTATTTAATTACTGGACCAGTATAACAGAATTTGAAAGCCCTAGCAAGATATTTGACTGGAAAATATATTTATATAGTTTGTTTGTTCATTCTTTTAATCTACATAAAAGGATTGAATTTATCCTATAATTCATAACCAATATCAAAAAAGGCTAATTCCAAAGCAACTGCTTGATTCCAGCGTTGCTGAAGTTCTGTCAAATCTTCTCGATTTTTCCCGACACGATTGAGTTCGTCAACCAGAAATTGAACCCACTCTGTAAAGAAAGGACCTCTGTGGAGATTGATCCATTCCGAATGAATATAGCTTCAGGTAGTGCCAAATCTTTAGAACCCCAGTCTAAATAGAGACCTTCTGCAATGACCAGCATGACCAAAAGATGAGCATAGTCTGATGAAGCCACAGCAGAATACATTAGCTCCTGAAACGCTTTTGTTACAGGGTGCAAGTTCACTTCTAGATAGTCATGCTCTGCTACCTTTAACTCTTTGAAAGCCTTTTGGAAATAACCATCTTCATCTGCTTCAAGAAAGCCTAGTTGCTTGGCAAAACGAAGTTGGATTCAAGCTGGTCTGCGTGAGCTACACAGGCACCCAGCATGGATAAGAAGGCATCAAAGAAATGATAATCTTGAATCAGGTAGTCTTTTAAGACCTTATTCTCAATTGTCCCCGCAAAAAGTTCCTTAACAAAACGATGATTGATTGCAGCCTGCCAATCCTTCTGACTGCTTTTTAATAATTCTCCAACGGTCAAACCCGGCTGAAATGCATAGTCTTGTGTTTCCATATTACTTTTCCTCTCTTTACTCGTTCGTAATCAATAAAATATCAAGAGATACCAAGCAAAATCGTAATTCCACTTGATACTTTTAAAGAACATCGAGGGCATTTGCAGAGAGCTACCTAAAAAAGCCTATCCTCTTTTGATAAACAAAAAAACTCCAATTACAAACGAGAATTAGAGTTTACCTTACAAGATTAGACAGTTCTTTTCGACATACGAAAAAAACCTTTTCACATTTCCCTTCGCCAGTATTAACTGTATCAGGTTCAATGGGTATAATCTCAGCCTAAGGCACCCCAAATGTCTTTATTATTTTATTACTAGACCAGTATAGCAAAAAATGAAAGCCCTAGCAAGATATTTGACCGAAAAATATATTTATATAGTTTCTAATAACGATTTAATCTTTCTATACACGAAGAAAAACCTCCACATAAGGTGGAGGCCGTCTTCTTTATCAATACAATTTTAAGTCACGAGGGTCAACTGGGAAGGTTGGATTGTATGGGTTGTGACGCAGTTTGAAGTGTTTGACATCCTCAATAGTCTGAGTTCCAGATAACTGCATGACTGTCTTCAATTCTGCATTCAAGTGCTCAAAGACTTGACGCACACCAACACTACCGCCGAGAGCCAAGCCATAGATAACAGGGCGCCCAATAGCTACCAAGTCTGCTCCTGAAGCCAAGGCTTTAAAGACGTGCTGACCACGACGAACACCAGAGTCAAAGACAATTGGCACACGTTTATCAACTGCTTCAGCCACTTCTTGAAGCGAGTCAAAGGATGCTGGTCCACCGTCGATTTGGCGACCACCGTGGTTGGTTACCCAGATACCAGAAGCACCTGCGGCAAGAGAGCGTTCAACATCCTCACGACACTGTGGCCCTTTCACATAGACAGGAAGACCTGAGTATGCAGCGATAAATTCTACATCACGTGGAGACAAGCGTTGTTTAGCTGATTTGTAAACAAAGTCCATTGATTTTCCAGCACCTTCTGGCAGGTATTCCTCAACAATCGGCATGCCAACAGGGAAGACGAATCCATTGCGTTTGTCGACCTCACGATTGCCCCCTACGGTAGCATCTGCCGTCAAGACAATCGCTTTGTAGCCTTCAGCCTTCACACGGTCCATGATATGGCGGTTAATACCGTCATCCTTACTAAAGTAAAATTGGAACCAGTGAGGTGTCCCTTGAAGAGCTTCTGTAATTTCTGGAAGATCTACAGTAGAGTAAGAGCTGGTTGTATAGAGGGAACCAAACTCATGCACACCACGCGCAGTCGCCACTTCACCCTGCTCATTTGCTAATTTATGAGCCGCAACAGGCGCCATAATGATTGGTGAAGACAATTTTTCACCTGCAAATTCAATCTCTGTACTTGGATTTTCAACATCACAAAGCGTATGTGGAACGATGAGTTTGTGGTTAAAGGCACGGATATTCTCGCGTAAAGTGAAAGTATCCTCTGCTCCACTAGCGATATAACCGAAGGCTGCTTTAGGAATGACTTGTTGCGCCATTGGCTCCAAATCATAAGTGTTAATAAAATCTACAGGTCCTTCTGCATTGCTTGTTTTATATGACATAAAGTGTCCTCCTTATTAAGTAAGCGTTTACTTTTTCTTACATAAACTATCTTATCTCTTTTTCAGAATCCTTTCAAAAATTTTGTCTGGAAATTTCAAATCACAGACATGATAAATATTTTCTATCATTGTGATAAAAAATTCATATTATCCAAACATGCTCTTTAGTGCTACAATAGCTATATTATTCCTAGATGGGAGGTTCTATTTTGGATTGGTCCATTGTTGAACAATATTTACCACTCTATCAAAAGTCATTCTTTCTGACCTTACATATCGCAGTTTGGGGAATTCTGGGTTCTTTTCTTGTTGGTCTAATTGTTAGTGTCATTCGTCATTATCGCGTTCCTATCTTTTCACAGCTAGCAACAGCCTACATCGAATTGTCACGAAACACGCCCCTTTTGATTCAGCTCTTCTTCCTCTATTTCGGGCTTCCCCGAATAGGGATTGTTCTTTCTTCAGAAGTCTGTGCAACAGTTGGGCTCATCTTTTTAGGTGGCTCCTACATGGCTGAATCTTTCAGAAGCGGACTGGAAGCAGTTAGTCAAACCCAGCACGAGATTGGTCTAGCCATTGGTCTAACGCCTGTACAGGTCTTTCACTATGTGGTTCTTCCGCAAGCGACTGCGGTAGCCCTACCGTCCTTTAGTGCCAATGTCATTTTTCTCATCAAAGAAACCTCAGTTTTCTCTGCGGTAGCCTTAGCCGATCTCATGTACGTTGCCAAGGACTTGATTGGACTCTATTATGAGACAGACATTGCACTGGCCATGTTGGTAGTTGCTTATCTGATCATGCTGTTACCCATTTCTCTAGTCTTTAGCTGGATAGAAAGGAGGCTCCGTCATGCAGGATTCGGGAATGCAAGTACTCTTTCAGGGAAATAATCTCCTGCGAATTCTACAGGGATTGGGTGTCACGATTGGAATTTCCATTCTCTCTGTCCTTCTATCAATGATTTTCGGAACAGTCATGGGAATCATCATGACCTCCCATTCTAGAGTTATTCGTTTTTTAACACGCTTTTATCTGGAATTTATCCGTATCATGCCCCAGCTGGTACTACTTTTCATCGTTTATTTTGGCTTAGCTCGAAACTTTAATATCAACATCTCAGGCGAGACTTCGGCTATTATTGTTTTTACCCTCTGGGGTACAGCTGAAATGGGGGACTTGGTACGTGGAGCCATCACTTCTCTCCCTAAACATCAGTTTGAAAGCGGACAGGCTCTGGGCTTGACCAACTTCCAACTTTACTATCACATTATCATTCCACAGGTCTCGAGAAGACTGCTGCCACAAGCCATCAACCTTGTCACTCGGATGATCAAAACGACTTCCTTAGTTGTCTTGATTGGGGTTGTGGAAGTTACCAAGGTTGGACAACAAATCATCGATAGCAATCGCTTGACCATCCCAACCGCTTCCTTTTGGATTTATGGAACCATTCTGGTCCTATATTTCGCAGTCTGTTTTCCTATTTCCAAACTATCCACTCACTTAGAAAAACATTGGAGGAACTAAATGTCTGAAACTATTTTAGAAATCAAGGACCTAAAAAAATCCTTCGGAGACAATCCTATCCTCCAAGGTCTATCCTTGCAAATCAAAAAAGGAGAGGTTGTGGTTATTCTTGGGCCATCTGGTTGCGGAAAAAGTACACTTCTCCGCTGCCTCAATGGCTTAGAAACCATACAGGGTGGGGATATTCTTCTGGACGGCCAGTCTATTGTTGACAATCAGAAAAACTTTCACCTGGTTCGCCAAAAAATCGGCATGGTCTTTCAAAGTTATGAACTCTTTCCCCATCTGGATGTCCTTCAAAACCTCATCCTAGGCCCTATCAAAGCTCAGGGACGAGACAAGAAAGAAGTAACGGAGGAAGCTTTGCGACTACTGGAACGTGTGGGTTTGCTCGATAAAAAAGACAGTTTTGCTCGCCAATTATCTGGTGGACAGAAACAACGAGTGGCGATTGTCCGTGCCCTTCTCATGCATCCAGAAATTATCCTCTTTGACGAAGTGACGGCTTCGCTGGATCCTGAAATGGTGCGTGAGGTTCTGGAACTCATCAATGACTTGGCTCAAGAAGGGCGTACCATGATACTGGTAACTCATGAAATGCAGTTTGCCCAAGCCATTGCAGATCGGATAATCTTTCTCGACCAAGGGAAAATCGCTGAAGAAGGAACGGCTCAAGAATTCTTCACCAATCCACAAACCAAACGAGCACAGGAATTTTTAAACGTATTTGACTTTAGCCAGTTCGGCTCATATCTATAAAGGAGATTTATATGAAAATCATCAAACCAATTCTAACTGTTTTTGTTCTAGCATTTGCACTTATCTTTGTCACAGCTTGTAGCTCAGGTGGAAGCTCTGATGCTTCATCAGGAAAAACAACCGCCAAAGCCCGCACTATCGACGAAATCAAAAAAAGCGGTGAGCTACGAATCGCCGTATTTGGAGATAAAAAACCATTTGGTTATGTTGACAACGATGGTTCCTACCAAGGCTACGATATCGAATTGGGTAACCAATTAGCTCAAAACCTTGGTGTAAAGGTTAAATACGTCTCTGTTGATGCTGCCAACCGTGCTGAATACTTGATTTCAAACAAGGTGGATATCACACTTGCCAACTTCACAGTAACTGACGAACGTAAGAAACAAGTTGATTTTGCCCTTCCTTACATGAAAGTTTCCCTCGGTGTTGTGTCACCAAAAGATAAAGTCATCAAAGACGTTAAAGAATTAGAAGGCAAAACCTTGATTGTTACGAAAGGAACGACTGCTGAAACTTATTTTGAGAAAAATCATCCAGAAGTAAAACTCCAAAAATACGACCAATATAGCGATGCCTACCAAGCCCTTCTTGACGGACGTGGAGATGCCTTCTCTACTGACAATACGGAAGTCCTAGCGTGGGCTCTCGAAAATAAAGGATTTGAAGTAGGAATTTCTTCCCTCGGTGACCCAGATACCATCGCACCAGCAGTTCAAAAGGGGAATCAAGAACTTCTTGACTACATCAACCAAGAGATTGAAAAATTAGGTAAAGATAACTTCTTCCACAAAGCTTATGAAAAAACACTTCACCCAACCTACGGTGATGCTGCTAAGGCAGATGATCTAGTTGTTGAAGGTGGAAAAGTAGACTAACATCTAATAAACATGACAAAAAAAAATCAGGTAATCTTAGTGACTACCTGATTTTCTATGTTTTAGGCATTTTGCCAATTTTCTTGGTCTTCTTTAAAGCGTTTTAGGAGAGCGAGTCCTTCTGGCGTGATATAACCTTCTTCTTGGGCTAGGTGGATCAGTTCACTGTAGTTAGAAAGTGTCACCAATTTCACATCAGCATCGGCAAAATTCTTATCGGCTTTTGGTAATTGATAGCTGAAAATCGCTACAACACCAAGAACATCTGCTCCTTCGCGTTTAGCAGCTGCTACGGCTTCAAGAACAGACCCTCCAGTTGAAATGAGGTCTTCGACAACAACCATCTTTTGCCCCTGAGCTACACGACCTTCGATTTGGTTACCAGCTCCGTGGTCTTTTGGTTTGCTGCGAATGTAGGCAAAAGGCAAGTTCATCTTGTCAGCGATGATAGCTCCGTGTGGAATTCCTGCTGTCGCAGTTCCTGCAATCACTTCAACTTCTGGAAATTCTGCTTTAATAGCTTCCACAAAACCATTTTCAATCAAGGTACGAGTTTCTGGATAGGCTAGCGTCACACGGTTGTCAGTATAAATCGGCGATTTGATACCAGATGCCCAAGTAAAAGGCTCTTCCGGTTTAAGGTAAACGGCTTGGATTTTCAAGAGGTGGCTAGCGATATCTTTAGCAAGTGTCATAGTATTCTCCTTTTATTTTTATAATCTATTTCTTTAATTTCTGTCTTGGTTCCATTCATCCTTGATAGCATGATAAGCTGCAACAGGATCCTCAGCCTGGGTAATGGGACGTCCCACTACGATATAGTCACTACCGATTTGATAGGCGTCCGCTGGCGTCATGACGCGTTTTTGGTCTCCAACCGCAGCTCCCGCTGGACGAATACCTGGTGTCAGACAGATAAAATCTGAATTGGTGGCCTGCTTGATGAGTTGCACTTCCTGAGCTGAACAAACCACACCATCCAAGCCCGCTTCAGCTGTCTTCTTGGCATAGTGAATGACCGATTCTTGAAGACTGGTTTGGATATTTTGAAAATCCTGCATCTGGCTTTCCGACGTTGATGTAAGCTGGGTCACAGCGATCAATTTGGCTTGTGTCCCCAGACCTTCACGCGCAGCCTTCATCATCTCCACACCACCAGCAGCATGAACATTTGTCATGTCTACACCAAGCTGAGATAAGACTTTCATAGCCGATTTGACTGTATTGGGAATATCATGTAGCTTGAGGTCCAAAAAGACACTATGCCCCAGTGACTTCAAATAACGGACAACTTCTGGACCTTCCGCATAATAAAGCTCCATCCCTACTTTTAGATAAAGACTTTCTTCTGCTGGGAAAAGAGATAAAAATTCCTTGACCGCCTCAAAACTAGGAAAATCAAGAGCAATAACTGGACGATGTTCACGCATACTTTTCTCCTTTTACCTTAGCTAGCAAGAGAGTATGGTTAAAAATAAACCACGAAAAAAGGAACCTTCCAACAGCAAGGTTCCACGAAAAATGGGTAGTCTCCACCCTTTCACCGTCTAACCTTAGCTGCCTCTCTGGACTGCTTTAAAGGTTTTTTTCTATTCTATTATTTATAGTAGGACTTGTCAAGCAAAAACTCGAAACTGGACTTCTATACCATTCAAAATCAAGAGGAAAAGTTAGTCTAACGACTCTGTGATTGCTGGCTCGTTTGGTTTTGATTTCCCTGTTCTTCTTGTTTTTTCTTTTCTTCTTCCTGTTTTTTCTTCTCAGCTTCCTTAGCCTCTTGCTTGGCTTTTTCTTCTGCTTCTTCTATCAGCTTATCCGCTATGGTATAGCTGTATGCTCCAGCCTCCATATCGACTACACTCGGTTCAGACAATTGTGGCTTGATTTTGCTGTAATAAGGCAATTTCTTGCTCAATTCTGATAGGGGAACCAAAATCTCATCTGTATCCAGCATGGTAATTTTTAAAAGATCTGCTGTTGCCTTGCTCGGCGCTAATTCGATTTTCTGGATTTGACTCTTGATATCCTCACTGATGGTAGACAATCCTGTTATCAGCTTTTTCACCTGCTGCTCATCGTTAAAGGTAACTGTCAGATAAGTCTCAGGCAAGTTTAAGCGATCAACAGGAGTTGACTCTACTGTACCACTAGAAAGAATTGGATAATACTCTTCACCAGACACATAATAACCAACAATATCAAATTCCTTAACCTCAATCGTAAAGTTAGTCGGAAATTGATAGTTAATCTTCGCTGATTCTATCCAATGATTGGACTTGATTCGCTCAGCGTATGTTTCCTTATCCAACAATAGAGCTAAGGTATAGTCGCTATCTTGAATTCCAGAAGCCTGTTTGATGTCATCCGCCTGCGTGTTACTATTTCCCTTAACCTCGATATTTTTGATGGTCGAAAGTGGAGTCAATAGATAGACTGAAAGAAGGAGGACCAGGACACTGGGTACCAATATACTCACAGCTCGCCAAATATGAACAGGCGCAATTTTTGGCTTGGCTGGTTTCTCTGGTTTTTCTTTTTTCTTCTTCTCTTTTCCCTCTTTGACTTTCCGGTCATCCTTTTGAGATTTTTCTTCTTTTTCGGATAGTTCCTTGCTTGGACTTGAGGCTTCCTCATCTGACTCACTCGATGATTTCTTGGATTCCTCCAATAGTTTCGAGTTGGCTTCCTTTCGAGCTTGTTTTTCCTTTTCCTTCTCCGCAGCTAGGGCAGCTTCCTCCTCAGCCTTCTTTTTCAGGTATTCTTGGTTCCGTTTCTGCCATTCAGACAATTCTTTCTTTTGGTTTGATTCTTTTTTCTTATCCTTTGACATTGGTTTTCCTTATGATAAGTCTTTTCTTAGTAGGGCATAAAAATCATCAAGAGATTTCAATTCAGTTGAAGCCCTCATACTAGCTTGGTATTGATCCTTATGACTAAGCAGGTGACTGACTTTCTCCTCCAAACTTTCCAAGGTCAATTCTGTCTCTTGGAGTTCTACTGCATAACCCTTTTTAACAAAATAGGCAGCATTTTCAATCTGGTCTCCTCGGCTCGCCTCACGTCCAAGAGGAACAATGAGATGGAGTTTAGCCATAGCCAAGAGCTCAAAAATCGTGTTGGCACCACCACGCGTTACCACCACATCTGCCATCTCCATCAAGGGTTGATAGAGATCCGTCACATAATCAACACGAAAGAGATTTTGACTCAACTCATTGAGGCTAGAATCTCCAGTGAGATTGATAATATTGTAGCGTTCGGTCAGTTCTTGCTTATGATCTGTCACCAATTGGTTAAATACACGAGCTCCTGCAGAACCACCAACAAACAATACCGTTGGCAATTTAGGATTAAAGTGGGTTTGGATATCCACCAATTCATCTGGTTCAGGAGTTTTTTGGCCTGAAACCTTGGTCACTGCCCCCACATGCTCAACCTTTGCGAGACCAGCAGCTTGCTCAAAGGTTGAATACATCTTGGTCGCAAATTTATAGGCAATTTTATTGGCCAAGCCCATAGACAGGTCAGATTCATGAATAAAGACTGGCACTCCTGACACTCGCGCTGCGATAACCGGCGGTACAGAGACAAATCCCCCCTTTGAAAAAAGAGCCTGTGGACGCAGTCGTAACATGATAAAGAGCGATTGGACAATTCCCCAGCCAACTTTAAAGACATCCAGCATATTTTGCCAAGAAAAATAGCGACGCAACTTCCCAGTCGCAATAGAATGGAAAGTAACATTCAAACCTGACTTGAGGATTTCTTGGTGTTCGATTCCGTGTTTATCACCGATATAATGAACTTCCCAGCCGTCTTCGATGAACTTAGGCATTAACAAAAGATTGAGGGTGACATGTCCAACCGTCCCCCCACCTGTAAAGACAATTTTTTTCATATTATTCCTTTAACTCCGCTACTGTGTCGATAAAGAGGTCGCCACGTACTTCAAAGTTAGCATACATATCCCAGCTAGCATTGGCAGGGCTGAGAAGAACCACATCTCCTTGAGTCGCGAGATCATAAGCCTTGCGGGTCGCATCAGCAATATCTGTCGCATCTACATAAGCCACATCAGCCTTATCCGCTGCCCGTTTGACACGTTCTGCAGATTGACCGAGGATAACCATCTTCTTGAGCCCAATAATATCTGGAACCAATTCGTCAAACTCATTGCCACGGTCCAAACCACCTGCAATCAAAATGACCTTACTGTTGTCAAATCCTGACAAGGCTTTCTGCGTTGCCAAGATATTGGTTGATTTACTGTCGTTATAAAATTTCACACCCTTAATCTCATCCACAAATTGGAGACGGTGTTTGACACCACCAAAGGCTGAAAGAGTTTCCTTGATGGTTTGATTGTCCACGCCACGAAGTTTGGCTACTGCAATCGTTGCAATGGCATTTTCCACATTGTGGCTACCTGGAACACCAATCTCATCAGCTGACATGACTTCTTCACCACGGAAGTAGAGTAGACCGTTTTCTAGATAAGCTCCATCAACCTTTTCCTTTGTTGAAAATGGTACAACAGTAGCCTCTGTTTTTGTGGCCAAGTCTTTTGCCAAGTCTTGGTTAACATTTAAGACAAGAAAATCAGTAGCTGTCATATTTTTTTGGATATTCCACTTGGCTGCCACGTATTCCTCAAAAGAGCCATGGTAGTCAAGGTGGCTAGGCATGAGATTGGTAATGACCGCAATTTCTGGATGAAATTTCTGGATTCCCATTAGTTGGAAGGAAGACAGCTCCATGACAAGCGTGTCCTTGGCTGTCGCAGTTTGAGCAACCTGACTGGCTGGATAGCCGATATTCCCTGATAAGAGACCATGTTGACCAGCAGCAGACAAAACTTCCCCAATCATGGTTGTTGTGGTTGTTTTCCCATTTGAACCAGTGATACCGATAATTGGTGCTTCTGAGATCAAGTAAGCCAACTCTACCTCAGTCAAGACTGGAATCCCCTTTGCCAGCGCTTTTTCAATCATGGTATTGCTATAAGGAATCCCTGGATTTTTCACCATCAGAGCGAAATCCTCATCCAATAATTCCAAAGGATGCCCACCAGTGACAACCTTGATCCCGTCCTCTAACAGACTTTGCGCAGCAGGATTTTCCTCAAAAGGTTTGCCGTCATTTACTGTCACAATAGCACCCAGCTTGTCTAGCAAACGGGCCGCAGACTCACCAGACTTAGCCAAACCTAAAACAAGGACTTTCTTATTTTTAAATTGATCGATTACTTTCATGTCTCAAACTCCATTTCTACTCCTACTATTTTACCATTTTTATGGAAATAATACTAAACGAAAATGCTCTAGCCCTCATTCTACAATAGAAAAAGAGAGCCATAGCTCTCTTTCTTTTATCTTTTTTTACCCTTTTTTACAGGCATGAGCGTAATGTCTCTCAAGCAAAAGTAGGCTAGAGCCAGCATGGCGATTGTGACAAAGAATTCTGTCGGTAATTGGAAGATTTGCAAGATGGACAACATCAGCAAAATCAAGAGTGCAACAACTACAAAGACCAAGATAACGATGTTGACTGTTCCTTTGATACTTTGAGGTGTCGCAAATACATAGAGTAGTAATAAGAGTATCCCTATGATTAAATAGACCATCTTTATCTCTTTCTAGCTCTTATTCAGCTGATTTTTTCTTTTTGTTGGCTTTCTCGCGCTCTGCCTTGTTGAGGATTTGTTTACGCAAACGGATAGACTCAGGCGTTACTTCCATGTACTCATCGTCGTTCAAGAACTCAAGCGACTCTTCAAGAGTCAAGATACGAGGTGTCTTGATAACCGCTGTTTGGTCCTTGGTAGCTGAACGGACGTTGGTCATTTGTTTGGCCTTAGTGATGTTAACTGTCAAGTCGTTTTCACGAGAGTTTTCGCCAATGATCATTCCTTCGTAAACCTCAGTACCTGGGTTGACAAAGATGGTTCCACGTTCTTCGATAGACATGATTGAGTAAGTTGTAGCCTTACCAGCATCGATGGAAACAAGGGCACCACGGTGACGTCCACCAATTTCACCCGGAATCAATGGCAAGTATTGGTCGAAGGTATGGTTCATGATACCGTAACCACGAGTCATTGACAAGAACTCAGTTGAGTAACCGATCAAACCACGCGCTGGAACGAGGAAGACCAAACGAGTTTGACCATTACCAGTTGAAATCATATCCAACATTTCACCCTTACGTTCAGAAAGGCTTTGGATAACAGATCCTTGGTATTCTTCTGGAGTATCGATTTGAACACGTTCAAATGGTTCACATTTAACACCGTCAATTTCTTTTACAATAACCTCTGGACGAGACACTTGAAGTTCATAACCCTCACGACGCATAGTTTCGATCAGGATTGACAAGTGCAATTCTCCACGTCCTGAAACAGTCCATTTATCTGGTGAATCAGTTGGGTCAACACGAAGGGAAACGTCTGTTTGCAATTCTGCTTGCAAGCGTTCTTCCACCTTACGAGAAGTCACCCATTTTCCTTCACGACCTGCAAATGGTGAGTTGTTGACCAAGAAGGTCATTTGAAGAGTTGGCTCATCGATGTGTAGGATTGGAAGAGGTTCAATGGCATCTGTCGGTGTAATCGTCTCACCAACAAAGATATCTTCCATACCTGAAACGGCAATCAAATCACCTGCTTTTGCTTCTTGGATTTCACGACGTTCCAAACCAAAGAATCCGAGGAGTTTTGTAACACGGAAGTTCTTCGTTGTACCATCTAGTTTAGAAAGGGTAACTTGGTCCCCAACTTTCACACTACCACGGAAGACACGACCAATACCGATACGTCCTACGAAGTCATTGTAGTCCAAGAGTGAGACTTGGAACTGCAACGGTTCATCTGAGTTGTCCACTGGAGCAGGGATATGGTCGATAATGGTATCAAAGATTGGTGCCATTGTTTTTTCTTGATCAGCTGGATCGTCTGACAATGAAGAAGTTCCGTTAATAGCTGAAGCATACACCACTGGGAAATCAAGCTGGTCATCGTCTGCACCAAGCTCAATGAAGAGCTCCAAGACTTCATCCACTACTTCAGCTGGACGAGCTGATGGTTTGTCGATTTTGTTGACAACCACGATTGGGACAAGGTCTTGTTCCAAGGCTTTTTTCAATACGAAGCGAGTCTGTGGCATGGTTCCTTCGTAAGCATCCACGACCAAGACAACACCGTCAACCATTTTCATGATACGCTCAACTTCTCCACCGAAGTCCGCGTGTCCTGGTGTGTCCATGATGTTGATGCGTGTGCCATTGTAAGCTACAGCAGTATTTTTGGCAAGGATGGTAATTCCACGCTCTTTTTCGATATCGTTTGAGTCCATAGCACGCTCTGCCAATTCAGTACGTGCATCAAGAGTTTCAGATTGTTTCAATAATTCGTCAACGAGGGTTGTTTTCCCGTGGTCAACGTGGGCGATAATCGCAATGTTACGGATATCTTCTCTTAATTTTGTCATGATTTCCTCTAATTTTTAAATTTTTATTTCTAACTGAACAATTATACCACAGTCTCATTCAAAAATCACAGTTCAGCTAAGTGTAAATGTTTTCACTCTGCTTTTCTAGTCAAGACAACTCTTTTCAAAGTCAGAGACTTATGATAAGATAAGCTGGTATGCGTTTAGATAGATTATTAGCCCAAGAAAAGGTCAGTCGCAAGGCTATGAAACAGGCTCTATTAAAAAAAGAAATCTTAGTGGACAATTGTCCAGCCAGCTCACTCGCTCAAAATGTCGATACTGGATTGCAGAAATTAGTCTTTCAAGGACGGCAGATTCAAGGATACAAGCACACCTACCTCATGCTTCATAAACCAGGTGGAGTGGTGACAGCCAGTCAGGATAAGGAGCTACCAACCGTCATGGACCTCCTTCCACCTGACATCCAGTCTAACCAGCTCTATGCTGTCGGCAGATTAGACCGTGACACGACGGGACTGCTCCTTTTGACAGACAATGGACCTCTTGGCTTCCAGCTCCTCCATCCCCAGTACCATGTCGATAAATCCTATCAAGTGGTAGTAAACGGACTGCTCACACCAGACCATATCCAACAGTTCAAAGATGGCATTGTCTTTTTAGACGGGACCACTTGTAAACCTGCTCAGCTCGAAATTCTGTCCTCAAGCCCAACAGAGAGCCGTGCCTCCATCACTATCTCTGAGGGCAAATTTCATCAGGTCAAGAAGATGTTTCTCTCAGTTGGTGTCAAGGTGACTGCCCTAAAACGCGTCCATTTTGGACCTTGGAACTTGGATGATAATCTTCAAGAAGGAGACTATCGTCCCCTAAACTCAGAAGAGTTGGCAAGCATTCGTGACTTTCTCAGAAAAAGTGGTTAAAAAATGAGCTCAGAAACATCTAAGCTCGTTTTCTTATTTCTCAACTTTGACCTTCCCGATCCAAGAATCCAATCCATAAGAAAGGATATAAATCTCAGAGAAACCTTGTTTTTTCAAATAAAGTGCGGCATTGGTCACTCGTTGTCCGCGTTGGTTTTCGTAGAGAAGGACAGGTCTATCCTTACGAAGGGCTGCAAGGCTTGACTTCAACTGATTTGAAGGAATATTGCGCGCACCAAGGATATGTTTTCTGTGAAATTCTGTTGCATCACGGACATCGATCAACTGTCCTTTCCGAATCAAGGCTTCAAACTCTGCATTATCCACAATCTTAGCTGCACGACGAATACGAAGGTAGTTATAACCCATCCATGCCGCCATCGCCAATACGATTCCCCACAAAACCCAAATTGTCATAAGTTCTTATCTCCATTTTTCTCTATGTAGTCTAATTCTATCTTGTGCTCTCTACGAAGAACAGCTTCCGCCTCTAGATAGTCTAGCTTATCCATCAGACCTGCATCATAGATCCGAGAGAGTTCGAGCTTCATCAGTTCAATATCATACAAGCGCTTCCCCATGTAAACAATAATACCAAACTGTTTGAGAAATTGCTGCACATCATAGAATGTTTTCATAGCTTTCATTCTAACAGATTCTAGACTTTTTTTCAATACCGGACCGGCTCTTTCCCTCTATTTTCTTCGTCTTCATTGCCCATTCTTCCGCAAGTATGGTACAATAAAAACATGAGAATTCAACAACTACACTATATTATCAAAATTGTCGAAACTGGCTCTATGAATGAGGCAGCTAAGCAACTCTTTATCACCCAACCCAGTCTTTCAAATGCCGTTCGAGACTTGGAAAATGAAATGGGCATTGAAATCTTTATCCGCAATCCCAAGGGCATTACCTTAACCCGTGATGGGATGGAGTTTCTCTCCTACGCTCGTCAAGTTGTCGAGCAAACTCAGCTTCTGGAGGAACGCTATAAAAATCCTATCGCCCACCGCGAACTCTTTAGTGTTTCCTCTCAGCACTATGCCTTTGTAGTCAATGCCTTTGTCTCTCTGCTCAAGAAAAGTGATATGGAAAAATACGAACTTTTCCTTCGTGAAACTCGGACTTGGGAGATTATCGATGACGTCAAGAACTTCCGTAGCGAGGTCGGTGTCCTCTTCCTAAACAGCTACAACCGCGATGTTTTAACGAAAATGCTAGATGACAATCACCTGCTAGCGCACCACCTCTTTACCGCTCAACCCCATATCTTCGTTAGCAAGACCAACCCTCTAGCTACAAAAGACAAGGTCAAACTGGCTGATTTGGAAGACTTCCCATACCTCAGCTATGACCAAGGGACGCACAACTCCTTCTACTTTTCAGAGGAGATTCTTTCACAAGAGCACCACAAGAAATCCATCGTAGTCAGTGACCGCGCTACCCTCTTTAACCTTTTGATTGGTTTGGATGGTTACACCATTGCAACAGGGATTTTGAACAGCAACCTCAACGGAGACAATATCGTTTCCATTCCACTGGACATAGATGATCCCATTGAGCTAGTCTATATCCAGCATGAAAAAACCAGCCTGTCTAAGATGGGCGAACGCTTTATCGAATACTTGCTAGAAGAAGTTCAATTCGATAATTAATAGGAAAAATGAAAAAGAGAAAAAGAAAAAGTTAGGAAATAGAAAGTGAAAAAGATACTACTGACCAGTGCTTTAATCCTTTCAATCGCAGGATTAGCACCCGCATCCGTCTTAGGAGAAGAAAACACAACTCAATCCACATCTGCTATCAAGGAAGCAGTTGCCAAAGAAGAAAAGAAGGATTCAATAGTTAAAGAAAAAACTGAATCAGAAACTCTTCCGAAAGTAGATGTGCAAGAAGGCAAGACCAAAAAAGAAGGGTGGTACCAAGAAAATCACCACTGGCGTTTTTACCAAGATGATAAGCCTGCTTTGAACTGGAAACAAATCCAAGGCAAATGTACTACTTCGATCAAGATGGTAATCGTCTTCATTCTACTATCTACAAAGGCTATGCCTTTGACCAAGATGGTGTCATGATAGAAAACAGCTGGACCAGACTGGACAATCAATGGTACTATGCTGATCCCTCTGGACGACTATCTCAGAACACCTGGAAAAAAATTAACGGCTCTTGGTACTATTTTGATCAAACTGGAAGCATGCTCAGCAACACTGCCGTTGACGGCTATCTTCTCACAAAAAGCGGAGCTATGGCAGAAAAGGGCTGGACTAAATTAGACCAAATTTGGTATTATGTAGCTCCTTCTGGAAAGATCTCACAGGATAAATGGGAGAAAATCAACGGTTCTTGGTACTACTTTGACAAAGAAGGCGGAATGCTGAGTGCGACAACCTTCAAGGGTTACCTCTTTAACCAGAGCGGAGCTATGGCAGAAAATAACTGGGTCAAAATCAAGGATACTTGGTTCTATGCAAACGGGTCAGGGAGATATGTCCAAGAAAACTGGCAAAAGATTCAGGGTTCCTGGTACTCATTTGACCAGGATGGTGGGATGCTTGCAGACAAATGGCAAGGAAGCTACTACCTCAAAACCAGTGGAGCCATGGCGGAGAATGAGTGGATCTTCGATAAAGCCTACAAGAGCTGGTTCTATCTAAAAGCGAATGGCCGTTATGCAAATCAGGAGTGGATTGGAGCATACTACCTCAAGTCAGGTGGTTACATGGCAAAGAGCGAATGGATTTACGATAACTCTGACAAAGCACGCTACTACCTAGATGATAATGGACATTATGTTTCAGGAACTTACAAGATAGATGGTAAGGAACACCTGTTCCAAAAATACGGTCAATGGATTTCTGAAGTTTCAACTGAAGGCGGATTTACAAAAGGCCTATACAGCAATACCATTTTCCTAGATCCTGGGCATGGTGGTCGAGATTCAGGTGCCTTCTACTACAATGTAGCTGAAAAAGATCTCAACATGCAGATTTACCGTAAACTTCGCACTAAGCTAGAAGAACTAGGCTACAAGGTCCTCACTTCTCGTGATAGTGATAGTGATATTGACGTTGATTTTGTTACCGAACGTTCTCGTATGGTTAATAAGACCAACTCTGATATTTTTATCAGTATTCACTTCAACGCTACTGGTAATACCTACTCAAAAACAAGCGGTATTCAAACCTACTCCTATAGCGATGAACCTGATTATCCAAGTAAGATTAATAAATACTGGCACAATCACCCAGATCGTATGAGTGAAAGCAAACGCCTCGCCGCTGCCATCCACTCCTCTCTTCTAGCAGAAACAGGAGCCAAGGATGCTGGCTTATTGGAAAGCAGCTATGCCGTACTACGCGAAACAGCCAAACCAGCCGTTCTCCTAGAACTTGGTTATATGGATAATTTCTCCGAAAACCAACAAATCAGAGATGGCCACTACCAAGATAAACTGGTCGCAGGCATCGTAAAAGGGATTCAAAAATATTACGCTGGTCAGTAAAAAAGTCTCGAGAAATCTCGAGACTTTTTATTTGCCTTCTTTTTTATCCTTATCGGGAAAGAGGTAACCAAGTCCTACACAAGCTAGCACACCAGCACCAATCACCAAACCACTTGAAATTGGCAAGAGATCAAAAATAGCATTTGCAATGATAAAGGCGATGATCAAGCACATCAAACTAGCCTTGTAGTCTTTTTTCAAAAAGTTTTCTAGCGTGAAATAGAGGAACAATCCTACCGGAATGAGTGACCAGAGATTGACATCCAAGCTTGGCCATCCAACAGATCCGAAATACAATACTAGCGCTGCTGCTACTATGAATACAAGTCCCAATAATTTTTTCATTTTTTGTCTCCATTTTCTTTTTTATTGACTTGAGTTGTCTGATACTGACCTCTCACGTCCCTTACAAAAAACATTATAGCAGAGGAATTTTTCAAGAACAAGACCTTTTGCCTATCTGGTCAATATCTCTATCTATGTGGTTGAATAGTGGTGATAAAAGAAAAAGAAGCCCATTTGAGCTTCTTGATTTTACCAAGTACAAGAACATTTCTGAACTAAATGAATCTAAAGTTAGATTCTAAACTAGTTTTTCTTTTCCTTAGATTCTAGAGAAGATTTGATTGCTTCACGATCAGCTTGCATTTGAGCTAAGTTCTTTTCTGCTTCCTCAAGTTTACTAGTATCTGGTTTCACACGATAATAAACATCTTCTGGTTTCATTAACATCGCTTCATATTGTTGTCCAGAAAAAAGTCTTTCCTCAGCATGATTGCTTTTATCCGTAATCTCTCCATCATCCCCAGGTTGCATAACGACACCACTTGGCACAGCTACTACTACAAATCCTCCAGCAACAGAATCTTTTACCCATGCACTGAGAGAAGCTGTCTTAGGGTTACGACTATCTTGTCCTTTTGATACCTTTAATCCAACTACAGATTCGTACTTTTGATCATTTGTAAACCAAGTCGCACGTACTTCTCCAGAATCATTAATAATGTATTCATTACCAGATTGACTACGCCAAGTGCCTTCTAAACTAGACAAATCATTGTTCTTGATTGCTTCAATATCTAGTTTTGGAACGGTAGTTTCTTTCTTCAACTTGCTAACAAGTGCTTCTGCTTCAGTAATTTTGGTATCTAAAGCAGTTAGTTGATTCTTGAGTTTCTGAATTTCCTCTTGTTTATCCTTATCAGTCTCATCTGTTTTTCCTTGGCTTGTAGACGATTGACTTGTTGACTCTGTAGTTGAAACAGCAGACGATGCTTGATTTGACTCTTTCTTTCCAATCGGAAAATATGAGAAAATACTTACCAAGATGAGAGTGACTGAAGCAGCGAGTGCTAGGCCAATATAGATTTTTATATTTGGAGCCGACTTTGGTTCAGACCGCTTAGGTCCACTGATCTCTTCAAATTGTTTTTCCCGTTCTTTCTTATTCATAATTTCTCCTTTTTGATTTATATTCAGCCAAGCTTGCGAGACTTCATCCGTTATTATCCATGGATTTTTATAATTTTTAGAAAATCTATGCAAAAAATTCTAAAATAATTAACTATAAAATCATCTCTAGATTGTTATCAAAACAAGCGCTTATTAAAA
>JXRG01000027.1:0-26319 GCA_000831085.1 Streptococcus sp. DBCMS | reverse complement strand
CGGTTACAGTTGGTGTCTTACCATCTTTACCATTCTTGATAACTGTCTCGGTTGTTGTTCCATCTGGGTTCACAACTTTAACTGTGTGGGTACCGTCTTCGTTATCTTTAACGGTCACAGTTGGTGTCTTACCATCTTTACCATTCTTGATAACTGTCTCGGTTGTTGTTCCATCTGGATTCACAACTTTAACTGTGTGGGTACCGTCTTCGTTATCTTTAACAGTTACGACTGGTGATTTTCCATCTTTTCCGTCTTTACCATCTTTGATATCCACAACATCGATGATGACATCTTTAGATACAGATTTGCCATCAAGGGTTGCTGTAGCTTTAGCTGTGTAACTACCTACTGCCGTTGGAGTACCAGAGATTATCTTAGTAGCAGCGTCGAATGTCACACCAGCAGGAAGACTTGCTTCATCAAGTGTAAGCTCAGAACCAGGAGTGTGAGTTAAAGTGATATCAGTAATCGCTTTACCTAGTTTAACAAGTTGACGACCACCAGAAACTTTAAGATCAAGATCTTTCTCAGCTTTAGGATTTACTGTAAGAGTAAATGTATCGATAGCTGAAGCTCCTCCCACTTCAGCAGGGTTAGTAGCCTGCATACGAATTGTGAAAGTACCAGCTTTTGTAGGTGTGCCAGTAAATGTCTTAGTAGCAGGATCATATGTCAAACCATATTCTGCGATAAGAGCGTTAATCTCCGATTCTTCTACTAAGCCGTACGGTGTCTTCATAGTGACAGTTGAAAGATTATTGTGAGTTACTACTGCAGGAGTAATAGCATCACCAACTGTTACAGTTTGCTCTTTGTTAGAAATCTCGATAGCAACAGGTGATTCGGTAACTTTAATAACTACCTCTCCATTAGCTTGGTCATTACCATAAAAATTTTCGTACCGAGCTTTAACAGGGATACGATAGATACCAACTTTCTTAGGAGTACCCGAGAAGGTATGAGTTGACTCATCATAAGTGACCCCTTCTGGTAAAATACTTGGATATTTGCCAGTTAAAGGATTAGAAGGTTTGCTATAGTCATTAAGGTCAACTGAAATAGTTGCTCCTTCTGAAGCCTCAACCTTCACAGGAGTCATCTTAGACAATACTTGAACTTCAGTCTGACCACCAGTTACTTGGATAGGTTTCTTAGTAACAGTAAGCTTAAAGGTTCCTTGGGCAGTATCATTTCTCAATCCTCTATAGAATGCCGTATAGGTAACAGTATACTCACCAACTGAAGTTGGAGTACCAGAAATCGTCTTTGTATCAGGATCATAAGTCAGACCATTAGGTAGATTGCTAACTCCATCTGCAGCCCAATCATAGTTACCAGATCTAATGTCAGCACCTTTACTCGGTTGAATTACAAAGTTAGTGATAGGAGTTCCGACTTCAACCGTTTGTTCACCACTATTTACCGTAATTGGTCTTGGTTTAACTGTGATAGTGATTGTACCAGTAGCTTCTTCTAAACCACGTGTTAATTTATAAGTATATGTTTTAGTACCAACTGAATTTGTAGTTCCAGAAAGAATTTTTGTATTATAATCATAGTTAAGACCAAGTTCACCACGAATATCTCCAGAAAATTCTGCTCTATTTGGAATCGCAATTTCAATTGGATCGATTTCATCGCCGACTGTAACTTCACGAGTATAGTTTTCAGCATGCAATGGACCAGGCAATACTGTTAAAGTAACATATTTTTGTACAGCTTGACCATCTTTTTCTGCTAAAACTTTGATGCGGTATGTCCCTTCGACTAAACCTTTACCAGCAATCGTTTTTGTTGCTTTATTATAGCGAGTGCCCTTAGGAAGAGATGCTGTATCAACTTTTAAAGTTGCTCCATCAGTGTGAGTAATGACCATATCCTTGAACTTTTCACCTTCTTTGATGGTTTGTTCATGGTTGGTTACATCAAGGTCAAGTCCAATTCCATTACGTGGCTTAACTTCAAAAGTGAAGGTTGTAAAGGTAGTTGAGATACCACCATCGGCATTATAGTAGTCAACTTCTACACGTGCAGTTTGGTTTTCAGTAGTTTGAAGAACCCCGTAACCTTCTAGTGTTTTAGTGATATTATCAGAGCTTACTGTAGCGTAGGTGTCTCCGCTATTAGTCGTTACACGAATATTCGCGATTGTCGATCCACCTTCAAGAGTTACTGGAATGCTTGGGAACTTTTCTCCCTCTTTCCAGACTTGGTGGTCAATTGGGCTGATAACATCTGTTACCTCAAACTGGAAGATACGGTTTGGCGCATTATCTCCAAAGTGACCATCGATGGCACGTACTTCAAAGTTATACTTACCAGGTGCTAGCTTAACACCGGCCTTTTTCTTAATGGTTTGAGTGGCTTCGTCATACTCAGTACCATCAGGGAAACGAACAGGTTTAACTTTAGCGTTGACCTTGTTTAGTTCAATCTTACCAATAGTTTGTTCTTTATCTGAACGAGGAACTGATACGATTCCCTCTTTATTTAAGACTGCAGTTTTAGTATTTGGAGTAAATTTGACATCCGCATTTGTAAGATAAAATCCGTTGTCATCATAAGGTGTAGCTTTTGAACGTTCTTCTGTAGTTAACTCTACATTAAAGATACGTTCTTGTCCCAGTTTATCGATAGTTTTAAACTTAATCGTAAATGTACCCTGTTGAGCAGGGAGTTTGGTAAAGCGTAGTCGATACGGCGTGTATCTTGGGTCATGAACCATCCAATTTTCATCACCATAAAACTTACCATACGGATCTCCGACAACTGCCAATTCATATTCTACTTCTGGCGTTGTATCCAAACGTTCGATGCGCTCCAATAAAACTGGTGTTGAAGGGAAAGAAGTTATTCTAGAAGAGTCCGCAACATAGAGCCCAAGCTCAGTATTATACTTTGGTGTATCAGGCTTAGCATCTGCTACTGTAACAGGTTTATTAACATCAGAATCAGTCGTCAGGTAATAACCAAATGGTGTTGTTGGAATCGTATATCTATTAACACGAGTATTATTTTCCCCCATGTCGCCTGTTTCTCGGTCATAATAATTATCAGTTTTTGATGCAGATAAGTCAAGTCGGTCCTCAGAGAGAGTAGACAAGGCATATGAGTGTGGTTTAGTTATTGTTAAAGGAAGAGTTGCCTTCACATTAGGATTGGTTTTAGAAACCAAACCAATGTCATAGGTTCCGATTGGGATTCCACCATTAAGATTAAGAGTCCCGTAGACATATTCTCCAACTGGATCATAAGTAAGGCCTAGATCTTTTGCACCTTGTGATAGTTCAACCTCATCAGAAGTAATACGAGTAAGACCCATCTTATATCTAACTTCAACAGTTGTACCGTTATGTATGAGATATTGGAAACCACTATAGTTCTCGATGGTCATATACGGTGTCGTACCATCTGATGGAGTACTCGCATTATCAGCAAGCATATATGATACGAAACCTGAGTGACCTGATCGTTTCATTTCTGTGTAGACGGACTCGATGGCAGATTGAAGGCGTCCAATGCTAAGTTCTAAATCAGCTTTAGTTAATTGAGCCTTTTCAAAAAGTTGTTGAGCTGCTACCAACTCTGCTTTTGAAGCTTGAAGTGCATCTGAAAGAACTTTTTTAGATTCACTATCGTCTAGTTTAGCTTCTTGTTTTTCAGCTTCTTGATTAACAGCTTTTGCTTCAAGAATGCTATTGTTCAACTGTTCTTTAAGAGGTTGAAGAATAGCGTCTACCTCTGGTTTAGCTTCAGTTTCTGGAACTTCTTTTTCATCAACTTTAAGTTCTGGCTTTTTTTCTGCTAATGGTGCAGTTGATGGAGCTATCGCAACAGTTGTTTTTTCCGTTTCTTTTACAGTTACTTCCGTAGTTGACTCAGTGGTTGAAACTACAGTCGAATCATTTTCTGTAGTAGGTGCTACAAAAGTCGCAGGGGCACGATATGGTTCTGGAACACTAATTTTCTCAGAGGTTACTTCCTTAGTAGATATTTCTTCAACTCCCTTATTAACCTCTACCCCCTCTTCACTTTTTAATTCACTTGCATTTACTTGAGGTGCATTAACCATCGAACCGACGAAAAACAGCCCAACAAGCACCGAAGCTACTCCTACACTAAATTTACGAATAGCAAATCGTTGTCGTTTTTCAAATTTCATAATTATCTCCTTTTATTCCTTACTATATTTTTTTCTCTTAAGAATAAACCAAGAACTGTAACAGCCATAAGTGAAATCCCTAGGGCTGAGTAAATATTTGATTCAGTACCAGTCTTTGGTAGTTGTACTTTTTCAGACACTTCCAAATTATTAATAGTTTTATCAGCTGGTTTAACTGGAGCTACCGATTTAACTGAATCTACTGGTTTAACTGGAGCTACCGGTTTAACTGGAGCTACTGGTTTAACTGGAGCTACTGGTTTAACTGAATCTACCGGTTTAACTGAATCTACTGGTTTAACTGGTTCTACCGGTTTAACTGGAGCTACTGGTTTAACTGGTTCTACCGGTTTAACTGGAGCTACTGGTTTAACTGGAGCTACTGGTTTAACTGGAGCTACTGGTTTAACTGGAGCTACTGGTTTAACTGAATCTACTGGTTTAACTGGAGCTACTGGTTTAACTGGTTCTACCGGTTTAACTGAATCTACTGGTTTAACTGGTTCTACCGGTTTAACTGGAGCTACTGGTTTAACTGGTTTAACTGGTTCTACCGGTTTAACTGGAGCTACTGGTTTAACTGGTTCTACTGGTTTAACTGGAGCTACTGGTTTAACTGAATCTACTGGTTTAACTGGTTCTACCGGTTTAACTGGTTCTACCGGTTTAACTGGAGCTACTGGTTTAACTGGTTTAACTGGAGTGACTACTTCTTTTGTTCCTACTTCAATAATTTGATTAACTGCATCAATTTTATTAGTTGAAACAACTTTGCGTTCAGTTTCCACACCATCAACTAAGACAACGTGTTCAACCGTAGTGATACTACCATCTTTACCTTCTTGAACAATCTTTTCAGTTCCTTTGTCAAGGTCTGCATTATCGCGACGAATAGTCTTATATGCTTTAACTTCTACCTTGGTCTCATCTTTTTCAACAACAATCGGTTTTGGTTTCTCTATAAGCTTAGATTTTGTTGACTCGACTGCAGTAATTGCAGCAGTCAAATCTTTAACTGCTTGATCTACCTTAGGTTGATCTGATTTAGAGTCGGTATTGACAGCCTCAGCCTTTGCTTTCTCATTTGCTAAGAGAACAAGCGCCTTTTCATAAGCTTTAACACTATCTTCGGTTTTATTAGTTGTATCAGCTGGCGTAAGAGCCTCTGTTGCCCTTGAAATCGCTGATTCAAGAATAGCTTTCTTAACTGTTGGTGTTGGAGTTAGGGTAGGAGTTGAACTAGATTCAGCAATTGCAACCGCAGTCAACGGGAGACGTGTAATCGATTTATCCTCGTATGTGACAATAGCATTGGAATTATCGTATGAGAATGATGGTGAGAAAGCTGATAAATTAAAATGCTCTTCAATTAAACTTGAAATTTTACCTTGATCATCTGAAGTCAAACTTTCAAAACTCTTAACCTTAATTTTTGAAGTTTCTGGTACTTTATCTTCAAAAGTTCCATCATTAGCTAATTCCTTCGCAGTTGATTCAACCAAAGCTTTAACTGCAGATTTTAGATTAGTATTTGAGTCACTGAGCGCTTTTGTTGCAGAGATATATGTAGTACGGTAATTAACTTCTGAATACATCTCTTTAAACCGATCGTTCATCGCACGTTTTTGCTCTTGGGTAACTACGTTATAGTTAATATCTTTACGAACTTCTGGAGGCAAAACAGTTTCCATTTCTTTTCGTAATTTTTCAGATTTCCCTTGAATTTCTTCAGCTTTTTCAACAGCTTTTTCAGCTGCTGGAATAGCAGCTTCTGCTACTTTTACTGCTTCAGTATAATTTTGGAAACTATCTTGAGAATAGTCGTTTGGATTACGAACAACTTCTTTTTCTTCTTTAATTTCAGCAATTTGTTCATTTACCCGCTTGATAGCTGGTGTAGGATTTTCAAAAAAGTCCAACATTACTTTAACTTTATTTTCATTTTCCAGCACTTCAGTTCCCATGATAGTTGAAGATTCTTCTGCCTGGACAGTTTGATTTACGAAGCCTAAAGCAGAGATTCCAATTACAACAGAGGCAGCACCAAAAGAAAATTTACGAATTGAGAATTGATTTTTTCTCTCATTAATTGCCATTATATACTCCTTTTAATTTAATTCCTTAATAATTTCACTGATAATCTGTGTTCCCTTTTTAAAGATATCAAACAATATCTCATAGTTTTGCGAAGTTACATGGGTCACGTAGCGAGCAAAAACACGATTATCAACATCAAGAACCAGATAGTAATACAAACCATACATGCGATTTAGTTCATTGATTTTTTCAAGAAAGTCCGAACGATTATTCTGACCCTCTAATACAGCTAGATTATTAAAAATAATCTGAGCAACACCAGTTTCCTCTGTATTTTCTATCCAAAAAGCAAATTCTACCAAGTGTTCCTCTGGGACGGATAAACGTCCCTTGTATATTGTTCCATCCTCACGATCAACCTTTTGTAGGTTGATTTGACGTTTTTTAAAAACTCTTGAAAAACAGTATTGATGTTAAGCATATACCAACCTTCCTAAAATGAATCCACACTGAAAATAGGTGGTTCATTTAAATCTGTCACATTATTATTTTCAGGAGTCAAGTAAGAAACATTAGATTTTCCATTTTGGATAGCGTCTTCTGAAGTTGAATTTTCAAGACTAAGAATTCTACTTGCTCTAGCTAGATGTTCACGACTAATAGATAGAAGATCATCTATAATGTGTTCTATATGATGAACCCCTCCTGTATCAATATTATCAATATCTGTATCAATATTATCAATTATAGTGATTTGATTCTCAAGAAGTTGCTTCAACTCATGTTTGATAAATTCAGTTCGGTTCATAATATCTTGTTTAGTAACTTCCAACTGCTTGAGCTCTTCTACTGATTGCTCGATGCGAGTTTTCATCTCATTAACTAACTGTTCAGACTGAACCTCAGCTTCTGAAATTATATCAATAGATACACGTTTAGCCTCAACAATAGCCTCCGAAACAAACAGTTCTTTATCTTTAAGTTCCTCAATGGTTTTAAGCAACTGTGAATTACGGATTTCCAACTCATTTACTTGAGACTTGAGTTCATTCACTACCTCATGAACAGACGACCGAGAATAACCCAAAAACAGGGATTTCTTAAGTCCTCCCATATAAAACTCCTCCTAAAGGTTAATTTTATCTATATAAATATTACACTTTAATCTTAATCTTCTAAAAACAGATTTAAAACTTTGTGCATTACTTAACTAATTTTACTAAACCAATTTATATTATTATATTCGTTTTTCTTTGATTTATCAAGCAATTAATTTTTAAAAACAAAATTTATCTAATTATTTTGATTTTAACACACATTTTATTAAAACTCCTTTGTAAAATACTGTGGATATTCTATACTAAATTAGTTCAAATTAGCTTTTTCGGTGTAATTATAGTTTCAATTTTGATGAAAAAAAAGTGGGATAATCCCACTCCTTATTGTTTACTTATCTCCCTTAAAAGCATCCACCATGATTTGAAATTCTCCATTTGAGAGGGTAATTCCTTTCCCCATCTTGGTGTGGTCAGGACTCCAGCTACGAATGTCAAACTTCGCCGGTGCACCATTAAAGCTGACACGATTGATTTCTTTGGTCCAAACTGGAGATCCTAAGGGAGATGGTACAGGGGGCCAATCTATCTGGCATGATAAGGATAAAACGAAGGACAAGGGAACTGGTTTTAAAAATGAAATCTCTCCATACCTATACAATATCCGAGGAGCCCTTGCTATGGCTAACACTGGTCAACCAAACACCAACGGTAGCCAGTTCTTCATCAACCAAAACTCGACAGATATTTCAGCTAAACTACCTACAAGCAAGTATCCAAAGAAAATCATTGAAGCCTATAAAGAGGGTGGAAATCCAAGTCTAGACGGCAAACACCCTGTCTTTGGTCAAGTCATCGATGGCATGGATATTGTTGACAAGATTGCCAAAGCTGAAAAAGATGAGAAAGACAAACCGACGTCTGCTATCACCATTGATAGTATCGAAGTGGTGAAAGACTACGACTTCAGCAAAAAATAAGCCATCATCAGATAAGGAGACGATGACATGATTCTATTTTGGGGTTCTAAAGGTTATCAAAAAGATTTGGGACATACGCAAACAGCGATCGAATGTGGTCACTGTAACAATGTTGATACTTGGGAAATTGTCGAAACTGGACGCAAATTTACCCTCTACTGGATTCCACTTTTTCCTTATGGTAAAAGTTACTTCGTTTCTTGTCCGATTTGCCACTACGGTAAAGAAATTGAGAAATCTGAAGTTGAAAGCTTTTTAAATTACTAGTCAAAAAAGCCAAGTCATTTCGACTTGGCCTTTTTAGTGCTTTTAAGTTAGCTTGTTAAAGTCCCAGATTTGGTCCATCCAGCCTTCATAAAAGTCTGGTTCGTGGCAAACCATAAGAATACTTCCTTTGTATTCTTTAAGCGCCCGTTTGAGTTCTTCCTTGGCATCCACATCCAAGTGGTTGGTCGGCTCATCAAGTACTAAAACGTTGTTTTCACGGTTCATCAAGAGACAGAAACGCACCTTGCTTGTTCCCCACCTGATAAGACCTGAATCTGGCTTTCGATATGCTTAGTTGTCAAACCACAACGAGCAAGGGCTGCACGAACTTCTGCCTGATTGAGTGCTGGAAAGGCGTTCCAGACCGCTTCTAGAGGTGTTTGACGATTGCCACCTTCTACTTCTTGCTCAAAATAACCAAGTTCTAGGTAATCACCGCGTTCAACTTCCCCAGCGATTGGCGGTATAATGCCCAAGAGAGACTTCAAGAGAGTTGTTTTCCCGATACCATTTGCCCCGATAATGGCAACCTTTTGATTGCGTTCAAAGGTGAGGTTTAAGGGTTTGGTAAGGGGACGGTCATAACCAATCTGCAAGTCCTTGGCTTGGAAGATAAAGCGACCAGGAGTACGAGCCGGTTTGAAATCAAAGGATGGCTTTGGTTTCTCGCTTTGGAGTTCAATAATATCCATCTTGTCGAGTTTCTTTTGACGGGACATGGCCATATTACGCGTTGCAACACGCGCTTTGTTTCGAGCCACGAAATCCTTGAGGTCGGCAATCTCTTTCTGTTGACGTTCATAAGCCGCTTCTAGCTGAGATTTCTTCATGGCATAGACTTCTTGGAACTGGTAGTAGTCACCAGAGTAACGCGTCAACTGTTGATTTTCCACATGGTAAACGATATTGATTACGTCGTTGAGGAAAGGAATATCATGCGAAATAAGGACAAAGGCATTTTCATAGTTTTGGAGATAACGCTTGAGCCAGTCAATGTGTTCAGCATCCAAGTAGTTGGTTGGCTCGTCAAGCAGCAAAATATCTGGCTTTTCGAGGAGGAGTTTAGCCAAAAGCACCTTGGTTCTTTGTCCACCTGATAAGGCTGTTACATCTGTATCCATGCCATAGTCCATGACACCGAGAGCACGCGCTACTTCATCAATCTTAGCATCCAAGGTATAGAAATCACGACTCTCCAAACGGTCTTGGAGCTCTCCTACTTCTTCCATCAGCGCGTCAATATCCGCTCCGTCTTCAGCCATTTCCATATAGAGGTCATTGATACGTGCTTCTGCTTTGAAAAGCTCATCAAAGGCTGTACGCAAGACATCACGCACGGTTTGACCTTCCTTTAGCACAGCGTGCTGATCCAGATAGCCAGCAGTCACATATTTGGACCACTCCACCTTCCCTTCATCTGGCAACATCTTACCTGTCACGATGCTCATAAAGGTTGATTTTCCTTCACCATTGGCACCGACTAAGCCGATATGCTCTCCTTGAGGAGACGGAAAGACACATCTTCAAAAATTGCACGGTCACCAAAACCATGACTCAAATTTTTAACTTCTAAAATACTCATTCTAATTCCTTATCTTGTTTTTATGCAGTCCTCTATAGAGAAGCCAAGCTAGATAGCCACCCAGGGTATTGGTCCACAAATCATCAATCTCAAAGACGCGATTAAAGTCGAAGAAAAAATCTAAGACCAGCTGCGTACATTCAATTCCTAAGCTCAGAAGAAAACTGAGAAATACGATTTTTTTCGTTTTTCGTAAGTTTGGACAGAGGTAGAGCAGTTGAAAGACCAGAGGGAAGAGCAAGAAGACATTTAAAATGTTCTGCAAAAAGATCCAAATAACTTGTCCCAAACTGGTCACTTCACCTAGATTCCACAGGGAGTTTAAGGGAGTTAAAAGAAAAACCAGGCGTCCAAAAGTTTGAATACCTGGAGTTTCCACTCCTGTAGGAAGTTGAGGCTGGGGAGTAAAACAAAAACAGGCAATGCAAAGACTGTAAATAGCCACTCCTAATTTCAAGATTAATTCTCTTTTTCTAGTCATTTTATGGATTTACCGCTGCGACTGCCTTCTGGCGGTCACGTTTCATTGTATTGGAGCGCAATTGTCCACAAGCTGCATCAATATCAGTACCATGTTCTTGACGAACAACACAGTTGACCCCTTTTTTCTTGAGGGTATCGTAGAAGGCCATCACGCGCTCTTTAGGACTACGGCTATATTGGTCATGTTCACTAACTGGGTTATAGGGAATCAAGTTTACATAAGACAATTTCTTGATATTTTTGAGCAATTCCGCCAGCTCCAAGGCTTGTTCAACACCGTCGTTGACTTCATTGAGCATAATGTATTCAAAGGTCACACGGCGATTGGTTGTTTCGATATAGTACTCAATAGCAGAAAAGAGTTTTTCAATCGGAAAGGCACGGTTAATTTTCATGATGCTTGAACGCAATTCATTATTGGGTGCGTGAAGGGAAACAGCCAGATTAACCTGTACGCCTTCATTAGCAAAGTCACGAATTTTATGGGCCAAACCTGACGTAGAAACAGTAATGTGACGAGCACCGATTGCCATCCCCTTGTCATCATTGATGGTACGGACGAAATTCAAAACATTGTTGTAGTTATCAAATGGTTCACCAATTCCCATGACAACGATATGGCTAACACGTTCATCCTGACCACGTTCATCAAAGTATTTCTGAACTAGCATGATCTGTGCTACGATTTCCCCGTTATTGAGGTCACGTTGCTTCTTGATCAAGCCTGATGCACAGAAGGTACAACCAATATTACAGCCAACCTGAGTGTCACACAGACTGACAAGCCATAGTGTTGACGCATGAGTACTGTCTCAATCAACATGCCATCTGGCAACTCGAAAAGATACTTAACAGTACCGTCAGCTGACTCTTGTACAATTCGTTGTTTCAAAGGATTTACGACAAACTGCTCATTGAGCTTAGCAATCAAATCTTTAGAAAGGTTGGTCATTTCTTCAAATGACTGGACACGTTTACGGTAAAGCCATTCCCAGATTTGATCTGCTCGGAATTTCTTTTCTCCTTGTTCTAATACCCATTCTTGCATGGTTTGGCGTGTTAAACTATAAATAGACGGTTTCATCTCTTCTCCTTATTCTCTATCTATTTCTGACGAATGACAAAATGGCGCTGTCCCTTGTCCTCTTTCTGAGACTTTTGGTCCTTATGACGACGTCTATTTTTCTTATCCGCATTTGGTTTTCTCTTGTTTTGCGAAGGTTTCTTGCCTCTTCTAGGAAGGTTTTCCTCATCCTTTTTACGCATTTTCTTGTCAAATGATGCACGCTTAGGTGCTTGGTTTTCTAGGACAAAATAAGCACAACCATAACTACAGTACTCCAAAAGATAGTCCTGTAAGCGACTAATCTTTTCATTTTTTTCCTCTGTTCGGTCGTCTTTATAAAAGCCACGTAGACGGAGCTGTTCATTGCTCCAGTCCCCCACGACATAATCAAACTTGGTCAACACTTCTGAGAAGCGTTGATTAAAGACTGTCACATCGAAGGCATCCTTGATATTTTCAACCAAGGTAAAAGCAATCCCTTCAGTCTCAACCTTATCCCCATTTACATGAAATTCTGGGCCAGGAAACTTGTTATAGTTGTATAATTCAGGTGCAATTTCTTTACGCATAGTCTTCCTTTTCCACGATTACTTAACACTCTATTTTACCATAATTTCTACAAGTTGGCACGAATATCCTGAAAATGAAAAAAGTCTGACGATTCTGTCAGACTTCTGCTTTATAACTTTAAAAAGAGAAGAACAATTCTTCCCTCCATATTTTATTATTTAGCTGCTGCGTAAAGCTCGTCTACCTTGTTCCAGTTAATGACTGAGAAGAAAGCTTTGATGTAGTCAGGACGTACATTGCGGTATTTCACGTAGTAAGCATGTTCCCAAACGTCCAAGCCCAAGATTGGTTTTTTACCTTCTGAGATTGGTGTGTCTTGGTTTGCTGTTGAAGTCACTTCAAGCTTCCCTTCTTTGTTGACAACCAACCATGCCCAGCCAGAACCAAAGCGAGTTGTAGCTGCTGCTGTAAAGGCTGCTTGGAACTCTTCAAATGAACCAAAAGTTGCGTCGATTGCGGCTGCAAGTTCTGCTGAAGGAGCAGTCTTTTCAGGAGTCATCAATTCCCAGAAAAGAGCGTGGTTCAAGTGTCCACCACCATTGTTGATAAGTGCTTGACGGATATCAGCTGGGATAGAGTCTACATCAGCAAGCAAAGCTTCAAGGTCTTCACCAATTTCAGGGTGTTTTTCAAGAGCTGCATTTGCATTGTTTACATAAGTTTGGTGGTGTTTGTCATGGTGCAAGTGCATTGTTTCTGCATCGATGTATGGTTCCAAAGCGTCATATGCGTATGGAAGGTCTGGTAAGATAATAGCCATCTGTAATACCTCTTTTTCTTTCTATATGAAAATGATAACGCAATCATCCTCTTTTTTCAAGTTTTTTGCTCAATTTGCCTCTGCCGCAATCTGCAAAAGTGCCTTTTCAAACAGGTACCCTTTTTCATAGACACCTGTCTTAATCTGGTAGTCTGTTTCAATCAAATAAGAAATCGCTTGCTTGAGAAAATCTAAGGAAATCCCTCTCGAATCTCTCAGTGCAAACTTGATTTGATAAGGATTAGGGTTGCGCCCCAAGTAAGTTCCCAGACTGCTTGCAATCTGCGATTCCGTCTGACCAGATTCTGATAAAATCTTCACTTGGGTAAAGGTGCGGAACTGTCCTAACATGACAGCTATGAGCTTGATTTCATCTTCCCCTTGCAAGGTCAAGTCTCTAACCAAGTCACGGGCCTGATCAATTTTCTTAGCTAAAATAAACTGAGTCAAATCAAAAATATTGTCCTGCAGAGTCTTAGGAATAGCTTCGACAATGTCCTTCTCCTCTATCATGCCATCTGACTTATAAGACTGTAAAAAAAGGAGATTTTTCTGGATTTCACTAAATTGAAAACCAGATTTGATAAGTAGATTTTCAAAGGATTTCCCCACAAACTGCAGACCTTGTGTCTGACTCCATTTTTGGAAATACTGGCGCAATTCTTGTTCTTTGTGTTCAATAGCATCAAAGACAGTAGCATCTCGTTTGAGCAATTTGACCAGCCGTCTCTTACTATCTAGCTTTCCTTCTGCAAATATCAATAACTTGGTTGTTGGCGAAGGGTTATCAAGGTATGCCTCAAATGACTTGAGCTCATCATCTGTTAAAAAACGTTTCTTGGCTGTTGTGATATCGACAAAATGGTCTAATATCACGATTTTCTCATCCGCAAAGAAAGGGAGACTAACCAGCTCCAACTCTAAGTCTTTATAAGCTACTTCTTTCATATCAAAGTAAGCAAAATTGAGATCAGCTGGATCATAACCAATCTGTTTCAACACTTGACTCTTCATAACTTCAAACTGGCCCTGATCTGTCCCTGTAAATAGATTCAGACTAGATAAATTTGATAGAGATACCTTTTGACTCTCTTCTATGGCTAGCATCTTCTCTCCTTTCTTCTGATTTTTTATTAAACTTAATCAATATAGCGCAATTTCCCACGGAAATCTTCTAGGTTCTCGTACCCTTTTTCCGCCATAATAGCTTTCAGTTCATTGGTAATGCGTTCAAAAGAACCCACGCCTTCTTTATGGAGCGTCGTTCCAACCTGCACCATACTCGCACCGCAAAGGATATGTTCAAAGGCATCACGCCCCGTTAAAACGCCACCCGTTCCGATGATTTGGATTTGCGGATTTAAACGTTGATAAAAGGCGTGCACATTAGCAAGAGCAGTCGGTTTGATATACTCTCCACCAATGCCACCAAAACCATTCTTAGGACGAATCACGACAGACTCGTCTTCTATATAAAGGCCGTTTCCGATAGAGTTAACACAGTTAACAAACTTGAGCGGGTATTTGTTGAAAATAGCTGCCGCTTGATCAAAGTGAACAATATCAAAATAAGGTGGCAATTTGATCCCAAGAGGTTTGGTAAAGTAGGCAAAGACTTCTGCCAAAATACGGTCAGTTGTCTCAAAATCATAGGCAATCTGAGGTTTTCCTGGAACATTTGGACAAGAGAGATTAAGCTCTGTCAGTCCTTTGAATTCACTCTCTTGAACTTTTTTCAAGATGGTATGTGTTTCTTCTGGAGACATGCCAACTAAAGATAGGAAGAAAGTACGGTTTGGCTCTTTTTTCTGCAAGTCCAAAAGATAGTCCAGATAGTAGTCTAAGCCGTTATTTGGCAAGCCCATAGAGTTGATAGAACCAAGTGGAACATCCTGATAACGTGGCTCAGGATTGCCCTGACGAAAGTCCAAGGTCGCTGTCTTCGTGACAAAAGTACCCGCTGCTGAGTTTTTGACCCCTTCAAGCTCTTCTATCGTCATACAAGCAACACCCGCTGCATTCATCAAGCAATTGTCAAACTCAAAGCCAGCTATTTGTGTTTTCGTTGATACCATGATTCTGATCCTCCAGATTCCTTTTATTTCTAATATTATACCATACTTTCAGATTTTCTCTTTGAGAAACTAATTTCTATATAAAACGTTCGGTTTTGTAAATTGAAAGAATTTTTAGAAAATTTCTGTTTTTTTCTTTACACTTAAAAAAAAATTCTGCTATAATGGCTCATGTAATAAAATATAACAACAAAAAGGAGAACGATATGACATCTGCTAAAGACTATATCCAAAGCGTGTTTGCAACTGTGAAAGCTCGTAACGGGCATGAGGCTGAATTTCTCCAGGCGGTTGAAGAATTCTTCAGCACTTTGGAACCTGTATTTGAAAAACACCCTGAGTATATCGAAGAAAACATCTTGGCACGCATCACTGAGCCTGAGCGCGTGATTTCTTTCCGTGTTCCTTGGGTTGACCGTGAAGGTAAAGTCCAAGTCAACCGTGGTTACCGTGTTCAATTCAACTCAGCTGTTGGACCATATAAAGGCGGACTTCGTTTCCACCCAACTGTAAACCAAGGGATCTTGAAATTCCTCGGTTTCGAACAAATCTTTAAAAACGTCTTGACTGGACTTCCAATCGGTGGAGGTAAAGGGGGATCAGACTTCGATCCTAAAGGTAAGACTGATGCTGAAGTGATGCGCTTCTGCCAAAGCTTTATGACAGAATTGCAAAAATACATCGGACCATCTCTTGACGTACCTGCTGGTGATATCGGTGTTGGTGGACGTGAAATTGGTTACCTATACGGACAATACAAACGTCTTAACCAATTTGATGCGGGTGTTTTGACTGGTAAACCTCTTGGATTTGGTGGTAGCTTGATTCGTCCAGAAGCAACTGGTTATGGTTTGGTTTACTACACTGAAGAAATGCTCAAAGCTAATGGTAACAGTTTTGCTGGTAAGAAAGTGGTTATTTCAGGTTCTGGTAACGTAGCTCAATATGCTCTTCAAAAAGCGACTGAACTCGGCGCTACTGTTATCTCTGTATCTGACTCAAACGGTTATGTCATCGACGAAAATGGTATTGACTTCGATCTTTTGGTTGATGTTAAAGAAAAACGCCGTGCTCGTTTGACTGAGTACGCAGCTGAGAAAGCAACTGCTACTTACCATGAAGGTTCTGTATGGACATACGCTGGAAACTACGACATCGCTCTTCCATGTGCGACTCAAAACGAAATCAACGGCGACGCAGCTAAACGTTTGGTTGCTCAAGGAGTTATCTGCGTATCAGAAGGTGCTAACATGCCTAGTGACCTTGATGCGATTAAAGTCTACAAAGAAAACGGAATCCTTTACGGACCTGCCAAAGCTGCTAACGCTGGTGGTGTAGCTGTATCAGCGCTTGAAATGAGCCAAAACAGCCTTCGCCTTTCATGGACCCGTGAAGAAGTTGATGGACGCCTCAAAGACATCATGACCAACATCTTCAACACAGCTAAAACAACTGCTGAAACATACGGACTTGGTACTGACTACCTTGCAGGAGCAAATATCGCTGCCTTCGAAAACGTAGCAAACGCTATGATTGCACAAGGTATTGTTTAATTAGTCGATACATCCTATCGGAGGACAAATGATGAACTTACGGCCAATGGAAGTAAGAGATAATCCAGCTGTAGCGCAGCTCATTCGAGCTAGTCTTGAAGAATTCGGGCTTGACAAACCTGGAACTGTCTACTTTGATTCTCATCTAGATCATTTGGCCGACTACTATCAACAGCAAGAGAGAGCAGCTTACTTTATTCTGGAAGATGAAGGTCAGCTGGTTGGCTGTGGTGGCTTTGCACCTGTGTCTGATAAGATTGCTGAATTACAAAAACTGTATGTCACTAAAAATAGCCGTGGCAAAGGTTATTCCAGCAGGTTGATAAAGCGGATATTCCAGGAAGCCCATCTAGCTGGTTATGAACAGCTTTATCTAGAAACCTCTACTGAACTGGCTACGGCTGTGGCCATCTATCAGCACTATGGTTTCACATCACTGCAAGAACCACTTTCTAACGCTGCCGGCCACCCAGCTATGAATATCTGGATGATAAAATCCCTCTTATCAGTTGAATAGATATTAGTCTACTCTGGCCGAGTTGAGGGCATCAGTACCAACACCCTCAACACAGCTAAAACAACTACTGAATCATACGGCCTCGCTACTGACTACTTTGAAGGAGAAAATATCGTTGACTTCTAAAATTTAGCAAATGCTGTGATTGCCCAAGGTATTGTTTAAGCACTATCAAACTAGAATAAATCCGACTGCTTATCAAAGCAGCCGGATCTTTATATATCTAATTTTTCAAAAAATTTGCCTGCTGACTGCTTTTCTTTTAGCTTCTCAAGCAGATCATTCTCCAGAAAAGGACTTAGTTCATCAAAATCTTGACAAACCTTAAAGACAGTTTCTCTGTCCAACTGGCCATAAGTTAGTTCGTAGTAGTCCTTATTATGATGCCAGTTCTGGTCATAGTTGACATCTGTCCGTTGATAGTAAACAATGTTTTGCTTCGGAGTCAGGTAAAGCTTCTGCGTTAGAATGCTTTTCCGATCCTTGGACAGCTTGCTCCGACTGAAAATTTTAACTCCTTGAAAAATCTTGCGCTCATGGATACCCTGATTTGTGACTTTTAATTCAACTCTTTTATAGTGCATATAGTCACCTCCAAAAATTACTTTCATTATATCAGACTCTGGCAGATTTTCAAGCAAAAGTGTCATTTCCAAAAATCTTTAGTCGCCTCTAAAATCTGTTCCGTTGGTGTCACAGTTGCTTCAATAATAGTTTTGCCAGTCATTTTCAGATAGGCTTGTATCAGATGATAGCCATAAGCATAGCCTGCAGCATAGGGCATACCAACCGGAATTTGACCCTGTAGCTTCGCGATTTCATCACCGTATAGATAAGGAGCCATTTCCGCCATCCCTGTTAGCTGAAGCTGACTTGAGATGATGGGCTTAATCTCTTCTAACTGCTCTGGACTGGTTGAAGTGACCCAAGGCCCAATGAGATCTTTGCCATAGAGCTCAGCAGCAAAAGACTCTGCCAATCCTTCACTGACTACCCAGTCTGCTAGTGTCGTCTGCTGATTCCATTTGACAAATTGAAAGCGGACATTGTGATTGCACTCGTGAGCCAACGCAGCCTGCACACGTGGTAAAGTATAGTCATTTGGTAGCAGACTAAGCATGAGGTAGCCTGGAATTCCGCCATCTCCGCTATAACCCTTATTGAGCTGTAGCATAGGTTTTTCTGGATTGCCCAATAAAATAGTAAAATGGTAATCCTCAACCTCTAAGTCATAGCCAGCCTGCTCAAAATGACCAATACTCCTCTTGATGGTATCTTGACAATTTTGCCAGAGTTGATCAGAGCTCAGAGCGTCTATAGCTGGTCTATCCTTTTCTGAGAGAGTTGAGGGTAACTGATTCATAAAACCAAGTAGGAAAAGAGCATCAAATCCTCCAGGATACTTTGCTTTCAGAGGAATGTGTTGCGTTTGGTATTTCATTGCAAAAGGTGCTAATATTTTAGCTCGAAAGCAACCTTCTCTCTTTTCTAAAGGAAGCTCGAGCATCTCCTGATAAACTTTATCTGAACGAATCATATTGATTTGCATGGTAATCTCCTTTCTTATCTACTATTAGTATAATCCCTTACCTAAGGTCAGAGTCAAGAAGAAAATTGAAATATCTATTAAAATTTCATTGAAATTACCTCAAACCGTTCGAAAATTACCTTCAATAAAGTTCTTTAATACTGAGATTATAATATCCGGAGTATCAATAAATTAAAAACTTACTTTTCTACTGTTCATAGGAATAATGATACTAGAAAAAAATAAATCCTGAAGGGTAAAAACTTGTATCATTTTTTATGGAAAGCCTATTATTCAAAACTTGTTTGTTTCCTAGATAAACTATATAATTAGTTCGCCCCTTTTTTGCCCCTTCTTGAACCAAAAGAAAAAACCGCTACTCCTAAGAATAGCAGTTTAATCATGTTTTTAAGCTACTAATGTAGTTGCTCTATTATTTAAGAGTAACAATTTGCTAATCTTATTTTCTCCCAGTATTAGTGGTTAATTCCTCCATTTTCAACTTTGGCAGGAATTTGGTAGGTAAATTGATAATCCAAGATTATCTAAACTGTTTGTAATCTCTTCTGAAATTGTTGAATCACCTGAATAATACCAGTGACTATATATATTCAACGTGGTTGACTTATCAGCATGTCCTAATCGATATGAAACATATAAGGTATCCTTATGCAATACATTTATAAGATAGGATGCATGACTATGTCTTAATCCTTTCCCTGTAATTTCTGGTACACCAGTAACCCTAGCATGCCTTTTTATTATCCTAGAGATTGTAGACTTACACAAGGGCTCACCAAAACGTGATATTACATAATCTTTATCATCATTCTTGATTTGAACTTCTCGCCATTTTTTAAGTATTGTAATCGTAAAATCATCTAAATCAATTTTACGATTCCCTGCTACTGTCTTTGTTTGTTGTTTAGCATACCATACACCGTTTTTATCCTTCTCAATCGTCGAATGAACATGAATCCATTTACGTTCAAAATCAATATCTTCCCATTTAAGAGCAATACCTTCACTAACTCTTAAACCAGTCATAAAATATAACCAGATCGTCATGTAATTATGGAGTCCCTCATACTCACTAATATCAAAAGAGTTTATTACCTTCTTAAATTCATCAAATGTCCAAAATTTTGTATCAGGGTGCTTTCCTCTAGGATTATCTAATCCTTTAAAAGGAACTCTATCAATATAACCCAATCTTTCTGCATAGCCCAGACATGCTTTAAATCTAGACCACATATTTTTAGCATAGTTACTAGAATACTTGTCTATAATAGCTAAGCGAAATCTTTCACAGTCAATAGTACTAATATCTGATAATTTTTTACTACCAAATTGCTTAATAAATAACTGATGATGTGGTAAAGCGGTCTGATAAGTTACAAATTGAACTTTTTGTTGATAATATTTTAAATAAATCTCTTCCATAAACTCTCTAAAAGTTAGAAAACTATTATTAATAGTAGAGTTCACAAATTCATGTTTTAAACGAAGTATCTCTTCATATGCTTCCTTAAAAGAATTAAACGGTAGTCCCTGTTGATTTTTCCTTCCTTTCTTTTGAATTCTTTTCCCAGTTATTGGATCAACTCCTAATTCAATTTGAAAATAAATTTTTCCTTTTGAATCTTTGTATACACCTTTATATTTCTTTATCTTTGATATAACCATTTTTCTCACCTTCTATATCTGAAAAAGAAATACCAATTAAATTTTCTACAATATTTTTAGGAGCAATGCCTAACCTTTTATTATCGAAAGGTGAACATCCTAATTGTACCGCATTCTTATCATTTTTTCTAGTTTCTTCAAACTTTTTTACAGCAATTTTTTTTTGCTTGTCTAATAATATTTCTCGATGTGTGCTCTGGAAAACCAATCGCAACTAAATCTTTATAGTTTACTGTTTCCATGATTTTACTACTTCCTTTCTTAGATTTTTTCACCTCCATGGCATGACTGATGAAGTCATCATAAGAATTACACTTGCTGCTCTTTTACGGTGGCAGCCTGAACGGTCAGAAGTATCATTGTATATCATTTGTATCATGGCATATAAAGTATCGCTCTATTTTATTGATGGTTTTAATATCGCTCTTATCATGGCGAGCCATTCAAAACTGCTCCACAAATGAGGAAAGTACCATTTTGGACTATTCAATTGTCAAAGAACAAATAAAAAATCTCCTCATTTTCAGACTCTATGAAATTGAGGAGATTATTTTCTAAAGCGAATTTTATCAGGAAACTCTGTCAATCCCAATAGATAGTCTGTACTGACATCGTAAAAGTTTGAGAGAGTTACCAATACATCTGCCGTCAAGGCATGCTCACCCCGTTCAATTTTAGCATAAGCTGAGTTTGTAAACGAAAGTATTTTAGCTATTTGTTTTTGGGTCAAATCGTGATCTTCCCTCAAATCTCTCAAACGTCTGTACATCTAGCTTTCTCCTAAGAAAAAGTATAGACTATATATTGTAATTATTTAGGATATTGTCCAAATAGGACAACAAGAATTTCATCAAGTTTTATATATGTAGACTTATATTTTCATGTATGAAGTTTTTAAAAAAGAGTGAGCAATAATCGCTTTCGCAACCATACTCACTCAAATCGAGAGTATAAAAATTAAAATAACTCCCTACAATCATATTTTTCACCACATTCATAGAGAATAGTATTTTAAAATTTATAATTTTTCACATAAATAGTTATTTATTGATAAATATAACAGTAAATTCTAAACATATCCAAAAGTATATTTTTATTTGTTCCAAGTTTTAATGCTTTTTTACTAATGATTTTTTCTGAGCAATAAATAAAATTCTATCAATATTAATTTCATTTTTATCTATAATCGTATCAGAATAACCATCTCTCATTTCCTCAAGGGTAAATCCTACATCTTCTAAAAGTTTTACAATTTCCGAAATATCATACATATAATTGTAGATTGTGTTATCAAATCTGATATAATTCCCATCATTTTTTAAGTCATAGCACCCTTGAAATCTACTGAATCCTACTTTATTTACAGAATCTACGAATCCCTCCCTAATAACTATCGATCTATCATTACTTATTGATACATAGCCATTATCCGACTCTATACCTTTCGGGCTATTCATATCAAATATAAAATATCCACGCCCTTTCAAACTCTTATAGACATTTTCAAATACCTTTTTCACATCAGAAATTGATGCCAAATGATTCAAAGCATCTGTAGTTGATACTGCAAGACCATAACGCCTATCTGCTTGATATTTTGTTGCATCCTCACAGATAAATTTAGTTTGAGTATCATATTTTTTGGCAATATTTAACATATCTTCCGATAAATCTATCCCAGTGGTTTCCCAACCTTTTGATTTAAAATATTGAAGTAACTCTCCTGTTCCACACATATAATCAATAATTGAATGTTCTATAGGTTTGTCTTTTATCAAATCAAATATGAAACGGCTATATATTTTAGCTTGACCGGTCAGCTGTTCTCGATAGAACATAGAAAAATTTTTATTGTATCTGCTGTTTTGCATAATTTGTATCCTCTTATTCTTCATCTTGGAAATTTTATAACCATGCGTCCAAATTTAGAAAAATACATCTCTCCCATGAGATAATGTGTGATGTCGTGTGCCATATAGGATGCAATGATAGAATTAGTGGTACCGAATGATCCTTTTGGAACTGCATAGTTATCAACCATATAATTTTCTTTAGTTTTTTCTATTTTTTCTACATCTAGTAATTCAAAAAAACCAAAGTCAATACCTACACCTCCAGAAATCATAGGTACTTTTAACTCTTTACAAGCAAGTAGAGTTTCTGAATTGATATTACTTGGATAATCGCCACACTGAATAATAATGTCTATATCTACATGCTTTAAAATACGTGTCAAATCAAATAGAGAAACTATTCTCTCCTTGTATAATTTAATATTACTTTTAGGATTAAAATTCATGATGTAATCTTTACATACATCAATTTTATATTTTCCTATATCTTCAACTCTATACAAAAACTGTCTATTCAGATTATGAGATTCCACTTTATCAAAGTCAATAAGGTGAAATGATTGAACACCAGCTGCCATTAGCATTTGTAATATATTTCCACCAATCCCACCTAGTCCAATAATACAGACTGATGCTTTTGACAGTTTATTATGAAGTTCAATACTTGTAGGTTTAAATCTTTCATAATAGTAAAAATTTCTACTAAAAATTGTATCTTCATATTTATCATATTCTTCATACACGATGAAGTTCTTTTTCTCTAAAATTTCTATTACCTTTTTTACTATATGATTAGAATATTGACTATAAAACACTTCCTCTTGAATTCCCTGTTTCAGATGACTCAACAATTCCGATATAATCTCAGTATTAGGAAATTTAATGCCCTCCTCATATCCAACATAAATAAAATCTTCCATAGGAATAACAAGCAAGTAATCTTTTAATCTCATTTAATTTTCTCCATTTTAAATGTATACACAACATAAGCCAAAGATAATAGAACAACTAAACTATACGCGATTGCCTCACCAAAAATATTCATCATACTCAATACAATAAACATATGAAACGGTACAACAGAGGCCAAAATAGTATTAACAGCACCACTAGAAACACCTAAGCTATTATAGTCTTGATTTTGCATAATAAACATTGTAAATTTTGGAGAGACAAATCCTTCTATTAAAAACAATAGAAAAATCGCTAATAAGATTACTATGTTAGAAGTTTCAAAACCTAATATCAATGTAATTATAGCGATGAATGTTAAGTTAGTAATCAGTATCTTATGAATTGACAATTCTTTCATTATTTTTGGTGCTACTGCATTTCCTACCACAATTCCTAATACAGATGCTCCTCCAACTAAACTAATAAGTACCTCATAGTTTTTGGATGAATGATTATTAAAAAATATATATACAAGTGGTAGTATACATCCTACAAGAGCATTAACCAAAGCAACAGGTACAATCACACTCATTATTCTTTTATTGGACAGCAGAGTTTTGATACTAGCGAAAATTCCTGACTCTGAATCATTTTCACTATCTCCATCATCAATTTTTGTGCTCATTTTTAATTTTAAGGACGGATAAACTTTCATCATTAAAACGGCAGCTATCAAAAATGTTAACGAATTAGCTAGAGATAGTAGTTCAAAATTAGAATTGAATAATAATAAAACAATACCTCCCGATGCTTTAGCTAAAAACGAAAATAGATAATAGCTAATATTAGAAAAAGCAAGACTTTCTTCCATGTCTTCCTCAGGTATTATTGAATATACTATTGGAAAGCGCAAATTATCAGAATATGTCCCTATCAAATCCGAAATAAAATTTAAAATAGAAATAAGAATAACGACTATCATACCCGATTGAAAATATAAAATAGTAGCTACCACAATATATATAATCCCTCTCAATAAATTAGTGGCAATATCGGCACCAGCTTTGTATTTGTCTGGCGTTTTATCTACAATATGACCTGTCCAAAATGCTAAAAAAGGGGGGAAAGTTTCCGAAAGACTAATGATAGATATTGCAAAGATACTATCAGGTAATTGACTAGCATAGGCAATCAAAGCTAAATAAAATATAGAGTCACCTATTACAGATAAACTATCTGAGATTGTAATATATCGGTACAATTTATTTCTTATAAAAACTCTCATTTCAGTTTAAACCTCTTTCAATATAATAGCTTTTCGCAAAGTCTACACATTCAGACATATCAAACAAATATAAATCGGCTTCATTGATTTTTTCTTTTCTTACTTGATGAAGCTTCATAAATTCTTCTTGAATTTCTAAATAATCGTCATAGATATCCAAATCTATATTTTTAAATTCAATCCATTCCTCACCTTTTAATGTCGAAATTTTACTCCGCTCTATTAAAACTTCTCGATTTAGCTTATTCTCTGCTAGATGTAAAGAAGTATTAGTTTCAAAATCAGTCCCTATCATCAATATTTTTGACTGCAATTTATACATTTTCCCAAGTGGCGATTCTTTTCCAAAGGGAAAATCATAGCCAACTGTAGAAATTATTTCCAACGCTTTACTACCTACTGCAGTAAATGAATACATAGGATGAGAACTTCTAATTGCTTGAGGTAATATCCCAAGAAAATTACTAAAACTCCCCATTGCCTTAGAAAATGAACGGCTTGTATTATATGCTGGCATAGAATCTCTAATTAAATCATGCCACTCCACAGGGACTGGAGGATATTCCCAAGTTGCGGGATCAGAGATTTCTACTGTTTGAGATGGTACAACAATTGTTCCCTCCTCTCCTACAACGTTTTTCAGAGCATTATAAAGACACTCTGAACCTCCGATAACATAACCCAAAGATGACAAAGAAACATGTGCCATTACAATGTCACCCTGTTTTATTCCCAATTTTATAAATTTCTGCTCCAGATGCTTTTCTGTTACAGGAATAAGCGATTTTTTGATTGAGTCAGTTAAGTAATTATACATGTTACGACCTCCACGTTCTTATAAATTCTTGCATACTGTAATATAGCACGCCTTTATACACTCCTACAGATAATCGCAGACATAAGTCATTGTTAAATCTATTTATTATTTCAATTCTAGGTGTTCTAAAGCCAAAGCTTGTTCCTATCATTAAAGAAAGCTGTTTATCATCTAAATAAACTTTCAAATCATCTAAAAACTGTTTATAATCTTTAATTTCATTTGAATTTTTAATCTTTATAATCAAAAACACAATACCTTCACCAAAATGAACATCTAAGAATTTATTAGATTTTATCTGATAAAAGAAATCTCGACATAATATATTCAATCGCTCCACATACATGGCTTGAGTTTTAAAGTTAAAAATAGAGTTACAAAGTATTTTTTCTTCATATGGTAAAATACTTGTACCTGTTAATGAACGAAATCCAATTAAAGATTTTCTTAATAAAGAGGTATTTATTTTATTGGAAGTTATATGAACAATTCCTAAATTAGAAAGTTCTAACCCCAATTGATATAGTTTAATCCCCGATTTAAAATCAAAAATTATAGTATCTCTTTTGAGTTTTCTCAAAATATAAGACACATCAAAAAAAATATCGGCAGTGCTATCTATAATTAATATTAATGGTAAAGAACTATGATTTAGAGAATCCAATAAAAGGCCTAAGTCAAGTTGTTCATTGGGATAATTTAGATTAACTAACTACTAAAAAAACAATTGTATAATCATTAGATTTTAGTTGATCATATACTTTTTTAAATGCTTTACTACGATGGATATTTAAAAACCTAATCATAAACATTATATAATAAGCTTGATGTCTCAAAATAATATGTTGCATCTAAAGACTTTCATTTTCTTTAAAGAAAAATTTTTGATCAAAGTTTTACAGATTGCATCTAGAGCAGACATGCCGCTTCTAAAAACACAGCAAACATTATCAATTTGCGAGTAAGTACTTTGATATTTTTCTTCTAAATAAGTAGGTGAAAACCATCTTTCATATTCATAACGCTTTTCATTATTATTAAATATAGGAGATTTTATACCTATATTCGTTGTATTATAAATTTGTTTACGTATTTTTAAATATATATTATAAAGTAGACTTTTCTATAAGTAGAATAGTCCAGTTC